>NZ_JBVJWV010000024.1:57791-118457 GCF_055602105.1 Streptomyces sp. NPDC037421 | reverse complement strand
GCCCGCGCACACGACACCACCGTCTTCATGGTGCTCCACGCCGCCCTCGCCACACTCCTCCACCGCCTCGGCGCCGGCGACGACATCCCCCTCGGGACCGATGTGGCGGGCCGCGACGACCAGGCACTGGACCGGGCCGTCGGATTCTTCGTCAACACCCTCGTCCTGCGCACCGACCTCTCAGGCAACCCCACCTTCGAACAACTCCTCAACCGCGTCCGGGACATCGACCTCGAGGCCTACACCCACGCCGACATCCCCTTCGAACGCGTCGTCGAAGCCCTCAACCCCACCCGCTCCCCCGCCCGCCACCCCCTCTTCCAGGTGATGGTGTCCCTGGACAACACGGCGGGCATTTCGGGTGCAGAGTTCGAGGGCCTGCGGGTCACCACCGAGACCGGCAGGCTGGCCTCGGCGAAGTTCGATCTGATCTTCGACCTCGCCGAACGGCACGACGACCACGGAGCACCGGCCGGACTCACCGGCGTCATCGAATACGCCACCGACCTCTTCGACCAGCCCACAGCCGACCTCCTCGCCCACCGCCTCCAACACCTCCTCACCACCCTCACCAACCACCCCCACCTCCCCATCACCCACACCGACATCCTCACCCCCCACGAACACCGACAACTCGCCACCCTCAACAACACCACCACCCCACCCCCCACCCACACCACCATCCCCCAACTCTTCGAAGCACAAGCCGCCCGAACCCCCCACGCCATCGCCATCCGCCACCACGACCAACACCTCACCTACGCCCAACTCAACGAACAAGCCAACCAACTCGCCCACCACCTCCGCACCCACGGCACCGGACCCGAAGACCTCATCGCCCTCGCCCTCCCCAGATCGGTGCGGTTCGTGGTCGCGCTGCTCGCGGTGCTGAAGTCCGGCGCCGCCTATCTGCCCATCGACCTGGAGTACCCGGCCGACCGCATCGCGCACATGCTGGAGGACGCCCGCCCCGCCCTGGTCCTCACGGAATCGAAGGCGCAAGACCGACTGCCCGCGACCGCCACGCCCGCCCGCCTGGTGCTGGACGAGCTCGGCGCAGCCGTCGCGCGGTGCCCCGCCGCCGACCCCGTTCACGGCGTCCTGCGGCCGCACCACCCCGCGTACGTCATCTACACGTCGGGATCAACGGGCCGGCCCAAGGGGGTCGTGGTCACCCACGCCAACCTCACCCATCTGGCCGCGGCCTACGAGAAGGTGCTGCTCGGCCCGGAGAAGGTGCTGCGGGTCGGCGCGATGGCGTCCTTCTCGTTCGACTCGTCGACCACCGACATCCTCGCCATGATGTCCGGGCACGAGCTGCACGTCCTGGACGAGGACACCCGGAGGGACCCGGACGCCCTCGTCGGCCATGCCGTGGCGTTCGGGCTCGACATGCTCAACATCACCCCGACATACGCACGACAGCTGCTGGCCGCGGGGCTGCTCGCCGAGGACCGGCACCGTCCGACCGTGCTCTGGATCGGCGGCGAGGACATCGGCCGGGACCTCTGGGAGGAGCTGGGCACGTACGCGGACCTGCGCGGCTACAACTCGTACGGTCCGACGGAGTGCACCGTGGACGTCCTGTACGCCGAAGTCCGCGGTGGAGGGGCCCCGGCCCTCGGCACGCCGCTGCCCAACACCCGGGTCCGCGTCCTTGACGCGCGCCTGGCCCCCACCCCCGCCGGTGTGGCCGGGGAGCTGTACGTCTCCGGGGCCGGGCTCGCACGCGGGTACCTGAACCGTCCCGGGCTCACGGCCGAACGCTTCGTCGCCGACCCGTTCGGCGCGCCGGGCGAGCGGATGTACCGCACCGGGGACCTCGTACGGCTCCGGACCGACGGCACCCTCGAGTATCTGGGGCGCGCCGACCGCCAGGTGAAGCTGCGCGGGTTCCGCATCGAACCCGGCGAGGTCGAAGCCGCGCTCGTCTCGCACCCGGCAGTGGCGCAGGCCGCCGCCGTGGTCCGCGAGGACCAGCCGGGCGACCAGCGGCTGGTGGCGTACGTCGTACCGGACGAGACCCATCGGGCGGGGGGCGCCGGTGCCGCGGAGCTACGCGCCCACGTCTCCACCCGCCTGCCCGGCCACATGGTGCCCGCGGCGTTCACGGTCGTCGAAGCGCTGCCCCTGACCGTCAACGGAAAACTGGACCGGTCTGCCCTCCCGGTACCGGCCTACGCGGTCGACGGTTCGGTGCGAGGACCCCGTGACCACCGGGAAGAGCAGCTGTGCGGAATCTTCGGGGAACTCCTCGGCGCGCCCCGCATCGGTATCGACGACGGCTTCTTCGACCTGGGCGGCCACTCCCTCCTCGCGGCACGGCTGGTCAAGCGGATCGGTGCCGAGCTGGGGATCGACGTGTCCGTCCGGGACGTCTTCGACACTCCCACGGTGGCCGGGCTGCTGGACAGATCGGGAGATCAGGACGCGCGGAGGGAGAACTCCCTGCGCTCCCTGCTGCCGATCCGCGCGCACACCCCGCACAGCAGCCCCCTGTTCTGCGTGCATCCGGCACTCGGGATGAGCTGGTGCTACGCGGGGCTCGCGGCGCACCTGCACCCCGTGACGGGGCTGTACGGTCTGCAGACCCGGGGGCTGCTGGAACCGGAGCACCTGCCCACGAGCATCGGCGAGATGGCTTCGTCCTACCTCGCCGAGGTGCGCGCGGTGCAGCCGACGGGTCCGTACCGCCTGCTCGGCTGGTCCTTCGGAGGACTGGTCGCGCATGAGATGGCGGTACGGCTCCGCACCGCCGGCGAAGAGGTCGAACTGCTCGCGCTGCTCGACAGCTATCCGAGCCCCGGGGACGGAACGGAAACGGGCGCCGACTGGGCCGACGTGCTCGCGGACCTGCTCGGCGAGGGTGCGAACGTGGCGGGGGCGCTCGCCGAGCACCCCGTGCGACCGGACGATCAGGCCCTCGCCGATCTCGTCGCGCGTGAAAATCCCGCACTCGCCGCTCTCGAACCGGCACGGATCGCGGGGCTCGCCCGTGCGGTCGCCCGGCACATCGAGCTGATGGACCACCACACCCCCGGGTGCTACGACGGCGACGTCGTCTTCTTCCGGGCCGCTCGCCCCACGGACGGACTGATGCCTCCGTCCGTGAGTGCCGCATGGCGGTCCCACGTGCTCGGTGACATCGAGATCCACGAGGTGGACAGCACTCATCTGGGCATGGCCCAGCCGACCCCATTGGCGCACGTCGGCCGGGTACTGCGGCACCTCGTCCGGGAGGAACCGACCTGAATCCGCCGCAGGAGCCCGCGCGCGACCTGCCTCCTGGACGCGATCGGACGCGTCCGGGCCGCACTTTCACAGAGGAGATCGAGGTATGAATCCATTCGACGACCAGGACGGAGAGTTCCTGGCGCTGGTCAACGACGAGGGCCAGTACTCGCTCTGGCCGGCCTTCGCGGAGGTCCCGCCGGGCTGGTCGGTCGCGGCGGGCCGCGGCAGCCGGCAGTCCTGCCTGGAGCACATCGAGGGGAACTGGACCGACATGCGCCCGGTGAGCGCCCGCGGCACGGGGACGGCTGACCAGTGATCCTCTCAGGACCGCGGTCTCCGCGCCGCACCGCTCCCTTCGTCCACCGGGTCTTCGAGGCCCATGCGGCCCGCGACCCCGGGGCGCCGGCGGTCACCGACGCGACCGGCCGGTACACCTACGGGGAACTCAACGCGCGCGCGAACCGGTTCGCTCATGCGCTCGCCTCCCGCGGCATAGGCCCCGGTTCCCTGGTCGGGGTGTGTCTGCACCGCTCGGTCGACTTGATGGTCACCATCCTGGGTGTGCTCAAGTCGGGTGCGGCCTATGTGCCGCTCGACCCGACGTACCCCGCGGAGCGGCTGCGCCTGAACGTCGCCCAGCTCGCCGCCATGACCCTTGTGGTGGCCTCGGAGGACACGCGCCGGCTGGTCGGCCAAGGCGATGCCGAGGTACTCGCCCCGGACGCCGTCCTGGCCGGGTCCCACGACCACCACACGCCGGAGGGTGACCCTCGTCCGCACCTCGCCCCGGAGGCTCCGTGCTACGTGGTGTTCACCTCCGGGTCGACCGGCACGCCGAAGGCGGCGGCCGTCCGGCACGAGGGCTGGTTCAACCTGCTGGAGTCGCTGGCCGTGTCGTACGGGCTCGATGCTGAGTCGTCCAACCTGGTCGTCAGCTCGTTCGGGTTCGACATCACCCAGCGCAGTCTGCTGATGCCCCTGTTCACCGGCGCCACCCTGCACTTGCTGCCCAGCCGCAGATTCGACGCGCTGCTCGCCCGTCGCCTCATCCGCGAGTTCGGGGTGCGCACGCTGCACTGTGCTCCCAGCACCCTCTACCTGCTGGTCGAGGAGGACGATGAGACGCAGGCGGTTTCCGCGTTGGAATCCCTGCGGGTGCTGTTCTGCGGGGGCGAGGCGCTGTCGGCAGGACGGATCTCCCCCTGGGCGCGCGGCCCGGGCCACGGCTGCCGTCTGGTCAACCTGTACGGAGTCGCCGAGTGCAGCGATGTGTCCACGGCGCACGAACTCCACGACTGGGAGCGCTACACGACCTGCGGTGTGCCGGCAGGGCTTCCGCTCGCCAACACCGACGTACACGTCCTCGACAGCGACCTGGCGCCGGTGGCGCAGGGCCGGACCGGCGAGATATGCGTGGCGGGGCGCGGTGTCGGTGCCGGGTACCTCAACGCCGATCCCGAGAGCGGGAAGCGGTTCACCCGCCTGGCCACGTCCCACGGGTCCGTCGAGCTGTATCGCACCGGAGACCTCGGACGGGTCGGCCCCGACGGTGAGCTGCTCTTCGTCGGACGGATGGATTCCCAGGTCAAGGTGCGGGGCATGCGCGTCGACCTGGGGGACGTCGAGACGGCACTGCGGACGCTGCCCGATGTCGCCGACGCCGCTGCCGTCACCACCGGCGCGGACGAGCTGGTCGCGTACGTCGTACCGGCACCCGCAGGACGGGTGGACGACCGGGCCGTGCGGATCGCGCTGCGGGATTCCGTCCCGGACCACATGGTCCCGCAGCGCGTCGTCCCGGTGTCCGCGTTCCCCCTCAGCCCCAATGGAAAGGTCGACCGGACGGCTCTGACCCGTCTGGCACACAATTGAGGAATTCTCTTGATCACTGAGCAGATGCACCACATTTGGGCCGAGGTCCTGGGCCTGGACGACTTCTCCGACGATGACGACTTCTTCGTGCTGGGCGGGCACTCCCTGCTGATGGTGCGCATGCAGGCGCTCATCAGGCAGCGCCTCGGCGTCGAGGTGCCGATGGACGAGCTCTTCGAGCGACCGACGGTGGCAGGCGTCTGCGCCTACCTGAAGAGCGGAGCGTCCCTGTGATACCGCCTTCCGCCGCCTCTCCCGTGGTCCGGTCCTTCCGGGACGTCACCGGGTCGATCCGGTCGGCGCCCGAGCGTCCGGTGGTCACCCTGTTCAGCGGCGGACTCGACAGCACCTACCTGCTCCACCGGCTGCGGCTGGCGGGAGCGTCGAACGTGCACGCCGTCAGCGTCGGCCTCGACGCGGACGAGCGGCACGACCCCAAGGAGCAGATCGCGGCCAAGCTGGGCGTCACCTTGCACGTGGTCGACGCACGGGAGCGGTTCGCGGCCGAGTTCGTCCGTCCCGCCATCGCCGCCCAAGCGGTGTACCTCGGCACCCATCCCATCAGCTCGTCGCTCAGCCGGCCCCTGATCGCGGCGGAAGCGGTAAGGGTGGCCGACCGGCTCGGTGCGGGGCTGCTGCTGCACACGGCAAACCGCTCGCAGAACACCCTCCGGCGGCTCAACGGCGCCCTGGAGCTGCTCCGCTGGCCCGGCCGCTACGGCAGCCCGTACGACCTGGCCCCGGTGGAGCGCACGCAGAAGATCCAGGAACTGAAGGAGGCCGGTGTCGACGAGCTGGACGGCCGTACCGTGAGCGGCGACTCCAATTTGTGGTGCCGCGAATTCGAATCCGGGCTCCTGGACGATCCGGAATCGCACGCGGTACCGGAGCAACTGTACCGGTGGAGCAGACGTCCCGACGCTCATGCGCTCGGCGGGGAGATGGTGGAGGTGGCGTTCCGGGCGGGCGTTCCGGTGGCGCTCGACGGCAGGGCGCTCCCGCTGACCGCTCTGATCGCCGAGCTGAACGCGCGCGTGGGCCGCTACGGTATGGGGCGCTACAGCGGTCTGGAGCACCTCGACCACGGGGAGAAGGTGCTGGAGATCCGCGAGATGCCGGCGGCCTGGCTGCTGCTGCACGGCTACCGGCTCCTGGAGAACGCCGTGCTGGACGCGGAGACGCTGCGGGAGAAGATGTCCGTTGAGCAGCTCTGGGTCCGCGAGGCCCTGGAGGGCCGCTGGTACGGAGAACTCCGGGCTGCGGTACAGGCGTTCATCGATGTCTGTGCACGCGACATCACGGGTTCGGTGCGCTGGCGGCTCGCGCCTGGTTCGGCGGAGACCCGCTCGATCGTCGCCGAGCGTCCTCGCTACCTACGGGACCGGGAGTCGTGGGAGCGCCAGTCCATCGCGGCGGAGGTCGCCTCGCACCGGCCCGCGATCTGAGCGACCGCTCCGGGCGCCGGGCAGCAGGGACGTGCCCTGCCGGAACCAACTCCGGCAGGGCCAGCGCCGCCGCGCCCCGCACCACCCACGGCCACCACCCCGGCCGCTGCGTCCAGATCGGCTCACTCACCAAGGTCCTCACCGGAACCGCCTTCGTCCGCATGGCCGCAGCCGGCCTGCTGACCGCCGCCGACGCAGTGGAACGCCGGCTCCCGGCAGCCTCCTGGGCTGCCCGGCAAGGACCCCTACCGCGCCGGACGCACCGAGGACGCCGTCACCGCCCTCGCCCAGCACGCCCCCGCGAACGGCCACGTCCTGGCCGGCCACCTCATCGACCTGGGCCGCACGGACGAAGCCCTGACCCTCCTCAAGCCGCCCGCTCCCCCGACGCCGCCCCGTCTGTCAGACGGCGCCCGGCACGACGCTCCGCCGTTCTGAGCCATGCCTCGTACGGGCCGGCACGAAAGGATGCGGAGAGAACACCGCGCGCACGTCCACGGGTGGGGTGACGGTGCCGGCTTCTGCCTCGGCGCGATCCACAAGCACACCGCTTGACGTCGCGAGCCGGGGGGCAGCGGCCTCACGAGGCATCCGCGGCATGCGCTAAGCCCTTCGGGTGGCTCCGGGAATACCCCGCGACCGGTGGTGACTTGGTCCGTACATGAACGCCACTCCATACGACCCGCGCACGCTGCTCGCGGAGAGCCGCCTCGGCATTCTCGCGACGATCAAATCGGACGGCCGTCCGCAGCTCTCGCCCGTCATGCCCTTCTACGATCCGGAGGGCGATGTCCTCTACGTATCGATGACCGAGGGACGTGCCAAGACGGCGAACCTGCGGCGGGACCCCCGCGCCGCACTGGAGGTGACCAGCCCGGACGGCTGGGCCTGGGCCACCGCCGAAGGGAACGTGACCCTGACCGGGCCGGGGACCGACCCGCACGGCCCGGAGGTCGAGGCGCTGGTGCGGTACTACCGCGCTGCCGCCGGCGAGCACCCGGACTGGGACGAGTACCGGAAGGCGATGGTGGCCGATCGGCGGGTGCTGATGACGATGACGGTCGACCACGTGTACGGGGACAAGATCCGCTGAGCGTTCCCCGCACATCGGCCCGTCCCCGCCGTCGGCGGTGGCACGCCCCCCCTGTCGGGCCGGATCAGGTCAGGCTCCACGACCAGGTCCCGTCCGCGGTGACGAGGCAGGCGAGGACGACCAGGTCGGCAAGGCCCAGGGCGATGCCCAAGCGGGCCCGGCCGGGCCTGGTCGTGTCGTGGCGGGCGGCGGTGTTGTCGTCGGCGCGGCCAGGCCGGGCGGCGGATATCCAGATCAGGCGCCCCTTCTCGTCCGTCAGGGCGAGGAAGTGCAGGCCGTGGCTGCGGTGGTTGCCGGAATGGTTGTGCCGGTCGGCCAGAGGCTCTGGACGCGCTCCTTTCGGATGTCGGGGTCCCCGTTCAGCTGCACACATCGCGCACCCGGCGGCCCAAGCCTCCACCGAAGCCCCGTCGGTCACGTTCGGCTCATGCCGGGGTGATCGCCAACAACGGGTGGTCGGGGAGGTCGGGATCTGGCAACGCTGCCGGCTTCTGAGGACCGCTCAGGCCGAGGTCGGTCAGCGCGGCGGGGGCGTCGAGTCAGTCGATCGCACTGACAGACGGCCTACTCCCCAGGCATCCTCCCCTGCCCCCCGGCGGGTGTCCCTGCCGCTCTTCGTACGTGGCGGTGAGGAGGGGGAGTGCGTCCTCGATCTGCTGGCGGCGGGTCGACTGCCAGCCGATGAGCCGCTGGTCGATATGCACCTTTCCACGCGTCACCGCCAACCGTGCACGAGCTCGTCAGGTGCGATCCTGTAGGCATGAACCGTCTCGGCGACGCACGCTGGCACAACGGGACGCTGCGCTTTATGACCCTCATGGCAGCCGGCACTCAGGATCAGATCGCCTGGCTGGGCGAGCGTGAGCTGGAGACGAAGGACGTCGTTGAGGAGGCGGAGCTCCTTTGCCGCGTCTCTGAAGGACTGGCGGAGCGCGGAGTCTTCGAGCCCGCGGATCTGCGCAATCTCCGGGCCATCGGCCGTCGCCTCGGCGAGATCGATGCCACCTGCCGCGTCGGCTTCTGGAACAACGCCCTGGTCACCGACACTGCGTGGGACGACATACGTTCCCTCGCCCGTCAGTTCCTCCTCACGAACCTGGGCGACTGGCGTCAGCCACTGCCACGCCCCGTGCGCCCGCACACAGGCGACCACTGAGCCGTCCAGGCCGTCGTCCCAGACGGACCGAGTGTTGTTCGCTGCTGGGTTTCTGGCGTCCGTTCGCAGCCGACGATGACCCGGAGGAGGAGCAGGGCTGCTACTTCAGCTCGGTCCTGCTGGCACGGCCTGGCTACTACGACACCCCTGCGCAGGCTGCGGAGCGCCTCCGGCAGAGCTCGTGACGGGCTTTCGAGACCGTTGCCGAAGGCGTGGAGGCCGGGCAGGTCGTCGGCGCGGACCACCTTGATCCACTGCCGGAGCTGCCCGGCCTGCGGGTCTCGATGTCGGCCAGAACAGTTCCGTGAGCACGCCTCGACGGGGCGCTCCCGCCCGCCGGGACGGTCTGCCGCCCCTCGGGGTCAGGGGCCGGCCACTGCCTTGGAGGCGGGGGAGGACGTGGACGCTTTGCGCAGGTCTGGCGTCGTGGCACCCACCAGGGCCACGGCTCCGAGGCAGAGCAGGCCGCCGCTGACGAGGGCCGCTGTCCCTGATGCGGCGTCTGCCACGAGGCCGCCGCGCAGGTTGCCGATGTCGGGCCCGGCCTGTCCCACGATCTGTTCGGCCGCGCTGACGCGGCCGAGCAGTTCCTGGGGCGTGTGCATCTGGACGACGGTGCTCCGCGAGACGACGGAGACGGTGTCGGCGGCGCCGGCCAGCACGAGGAAGGCCAGCCCGACCCATCGGTTGGTCGAGGTGCCGAACAGCGCCAGCGCCGCTCCCCAGGTCGCGGAACCGGCGAGCATCACGAGGCCTGGTCGGGGGAACCGGGTGAAGGTCCCGGAGAAGAGGGACGCCGCGACGCCGCCGACGGCGATCGCCGTGAGGAACAGTCCGAGCGTGCGCGGGTTCCCTCCGAACCGCTCCGCGTTGATCAGGGGGAACAGGCTGATGGGCATCGACAGCACGGTCGTGGCCAGGTCGGTGAGCAGGGCCCCGCGAATGACCGGGGTGCGGCCCAGGAAGGCCAGGCCGTCCACGACCCCCCGCAGGCCGGGCCGGGCGGGCTCGTCTCCGGGGGTCATCCGCGGCAGGCCGAAAGCCCCGTAGAACGCGGCGGCGAACGTCAGGGCGTCGATCAGGTAGCAGGCGCCGACTCCCAGCTCGCCGACGATCAGTCCGCCGAGGGCGGGGCCGATCAGCATGGCGCCCTGGAAGGAAATGCGCTTCAGCGCCAGCCCCGCGGCCAGCTGGTGTTTGGGGAGGAGCTGCGGGATGAAGGTGCGCGAGGCGGGCCCGCCGCCCGCGACGAAGCACGACTGGAGTGCGACGAGTCCCAGGACCCCGGCGACGGGAACGTGTCCGAGGAAGCCCTGGAGGGCGAGGAGGAGCGCACACACGGCTTGTCCGCTGGTCGTGAACAGGTAGAACTTGCGCCGGTCCACCCGGTCGACGAGGGATCCTGCGAACAGACCGAGCACGACGAGCGGAACCGCCTGGGCGAGCCCGACGGCACCGGTCCAGGTGGGGCTCTTCGTCATCTGCCAGACCTGGAACATGACGGCGACGACCGTCATCTGACTGCCGAAACCGGAGAAGGTCTGGCCGATCCACAACCGCCGGAAGGGTGGGGACGACCGTAACGGAGCCACGTCGATCAGCGCGCCCGTCAGCCCCATGCGGGATCCTCCTTCAACTTCTCGGAGATCCGGTCGTGGAAGCTCTTGCGCTCCAGGGCCCGCTCGATCTCGGTGACGACCTGGGACAGCGGGGTGGGAATCTCGGCCTCGAGCTCGGCGAGGGCGGCCTCGGTGGCCCGCCATTCCGCCACCAGGCGGTCGACGACGCGACGGGCCTTGTCGGTGAGCTCCACCTTCCTGGTGCGTGCGTCGTCCCCCACGACGGTCCGGACCCAGCCGGCCGTGCGCATCGCGGCGACCTTCTGGCTGAGTGCCGAGTGCGTGAGCTGAACGGACTCGGCGAGTTCCGCGATGGTCATGGGCCCGCGGGAGTGCAGCCGGAGCAACTGCATGACGAAGCTGGGCTTGAGCCCTTCGATCCGCTGCTCGGAGTAGATCCGGGCGATGTCGGCGTCCATGGACGCCTGCAGCAGACGAAGGGGCCGCCAGAGGCTTTGCTGCGTCGGGTCGAGCGCAGAGGTGTCGGCCATGGCGCACATCGTAACAGCACTTATATAAGTACTGTCGCTTCTCGCCGGTTCCAGCCCCACCCGCGCCACCCCGAAGGGAGCGGCCGACCTGCACCGATCGCATCACGGCGATGCCACGCACCGCCCCCTCCGCCCCACCGGCCACGACTGCCACCGGATCCCGCGATGACCTTGAGGGGTTGACGATCACTCGGGCGCTGTGTAAAGGTCGTCAACGGCCCTGATTTCACTGGCCATTCAAATCCATTACCTCTACTGTAGAGCGCATCCCTACCAAGGAAGCAGAGCGTCGCCAGCGCCTGCGTCCTTTTCGAGTGTCCGAGCCGTCGTCCGACTGCTCCGACATACTCCGGGAAAGGGAATAGATTTGATGAACGGCTCCCCGCGAGATGATTCCTTACTCGAGCGGTTCCACTTTCTTGTCAACGCGCCAGCCCTGTTCAACGCGGTCACCACAGCGGTTGAGTTGGGCGTATTCAGCCACCTGTCCGCTCGGCGCTCGGCAACGTTCGAGCAGATTCGCGAGCACGTCTCCATTCCCCCACACCAACTACGCGTGCTGCTCCAGGCCGTGTGCACGACCGGTCTCCTCGTCCGCAGGGACGGTGTGTACGAGAACTCGGCGGTGGCAGAAGATCTGTTGACATCCGATGCCGACGACAGCTGGACGCACATCCTCCTGGGCTGGAAGGAAGTGTATTATCCGGCCTTCTCCCGCATGACCAGTGCGATGCGCTCCGGAACCAACACGGCCCTCTCGGACCATCCCGGCGATGAACCGACCCTCTATCAACGGTTGCCGCGAAACCCCGGTTTGGAGGCCGTGTTCCACCGCGCGATGAGCGCATTCACCCTCCGCTCGATCGACGGGCTCGTGGAGCGCCCGGAATTCTCCGCCGTACGACACCTGCTGGACGTCGGCGGCGGTGACGGAACCACTTCCGCGCATCTCAGCGCCCGCCACCCCGACATGAGGATCACGGTGTTCGACATCCCGAGCGTCTCCGGGATGGCAAAGGACAGGACCGCCTCCCGCTTCGGAGGAAGGATCGAACTGCACCCCGGAGACTTCTTCGAGGACGAGTTCCCCGGGGGCGTCGACGCCGTTCTCTTCAGCCATGTGCTGGAGATATTCTCCGCGGAGCAGATCCTCGCGCAACTGAGGAAGGCCTACGACGTCCTGCCTTCCGGCGGCAGGGTGTTCGTCTACGGCTACAACGTGTCCGACGACGAAACGCGCGGAATCTTCTCGGCGAGACTCGGCCTGTACTTCAACGTCCTCGCGTCCGGGCAGGGCATGGCCTATCCCGCCAAGGACTACGAGACATGGATCGGCCAGGCCGGCTTCGACGAAGTCCACACCATCGGCGGGCTCCCCTACGAACACGGGTTGAGCATGGGCCGCAAGCCCTGACTCCCCGTCCGTCCCGCCTACGAGCCCACCCCCACGAGCTTTCGCCATGCGAGCCGCACGGCCGACGCTGAAGTGCGCCCTCCGGCCGCTGGACGCCCGGCAGGACTCCAGTGGCCGCGCCGGAGCCCTCGCACCCGCTCCCGTACCGGCCCGGCGATCGGCCCCTGGCCCGTCCCGCACGGGCTGATCCGCGCTGCCCTGCGGTCCCGGACGAGGGCATCGCCCCCGCCCCAGCGCGCCTGACGGATCGGCCCCGCCACACGTGATCCGCGTGCCGCACCGGCACACGACCCCATGGAAGGTGAGGCAATGGACGGCCACGCAGAGCGGGATGCCTGGGCTGCGCTCCTGCAAGGCGCCGGCTCTCTGGAGCTCGCCGTGGACCGGCCGCGGCTCACCGCCCGCGACTACCGGCCCGGCAGCGAGTCGGTGAAGATCTCCCCCGAGTCGTTGGCGAAACTGCAGGGTTTCGCCGCCGCACCGGAGCTGGTCGTGCTGACCGCTTGGGCGGGCGTCGCACACCGGCACACCCTGCAGACCGACTTCCTGCTGGGTCTGGACTCCTCCACGTTCTCCGGCCTCCTCAAGGAGCCGACCATCCCGGTCCGCCCGCTGCCGCCCGTCCTGCCGCTGAGGATCCGCCTGTGCCCGGAAGCGTCCTTCCGGACGGCACTCGAGCGAGTGCAGGACTCCGTGATCGAGAGCCTGGATGTCGCGGCCGTCCACGGCGCACCCGACCAGGCCGTGGCACTGCGCGCCTTCGCCGGGGCCGCCCCCGATGCGACACTGCGGCAGCACGCGCCTGACGTGGCACTCCACCTGGGCGACGGACGGCTTGAGTTGCGGTACAACGCGAGCCTGCTCACCCGCGCGGGCGCCCGATGGATGCTGCGCCATTGCTCCACGTTCCTCGACCACGCCGTCACCGGTCCCGACCGGGCGCTGCGCGATCTACCGGTGCAGGGGGGCGATCCGGTTCCGCCCGCCTGGTCCTTACCCGTCCCCGACGGGTACGTCGCCCTCCGGCCCCCGCACCCGGGTGAGAGCCTGGTCGCCCGGTTCGCGGTCACGGCCTCCCTGTACGCGTCACGCGACGCCGTGACCGGGCCTTCGGGCACACTGACCTACGGAGAACTCGATCGTCTCAGCACGAGCACGGCGCGGAGGCTCGCACGATCCGCCGGCCCGGGCCGGCGGATCGGCGTGCTGTGCACGCACGATGTGTACGGTGTCGCCGCCATCTGGTCAGTGCTCAAGACCGGGGCGGCCTATGTCCCGCTCGATCCCCGCCAGCCCGACGGCCGGCTGTCACGCCTGCTGCTCGACGGCGAAGTCAGCGCGGTAGTCTGCGACCCCGGGCTCGTCGATCGCGCCACGTCCCTGGCGCGCGGCAAGCGCGTGGTACCGGTGGACGCCTCGGTCCCACCCCCGGCGGACGCCGGCCTGGATCCCCGGTGCGCCGACGACTCGGTGGCGTACCTCCTGCACACCTCGGGGTCCACGGGGACGCCGAAAGCGGTCGTGCAGAGTCACGGCAACGCCCTGGCGCACGCGTTGACCTACGCGGACCGCCTGCGCATCGGCCCGGGCGACCACATCCCCCTGCTGGCCCGGTGCACCTTCGACGCAGCCGTCATGGACTTGTTCGGCGCCCTGCTCACGGGTGCGACCCTGCACATGGTGGACGCCCTCCTGCCGGCGCCCGACCTCCGGCGTCGACTGGGCGCAACGGGTGCCTCCATCGTCCACTGCACGCCGACGCTCTTCCGGCACCTCACCGGCGATCTGGCCGCCAAGTCACGTGGCCCTGCCGTGGAGTTCGGTACCGTGCGCGCCGTCGTACTGGGCGGGGAAGCCGCCACTCCCCAGGACCTTCGGGCCTTCCTCGCCGCCTTCCCCCCGACGAGCGTGCTCGTGAACGGACTTGGACCCACCGAGTGCACCATGGCTCTCCAGCACGCCGTGACCCGCGACGATCTCGCAGGCACGGGGCTGCCCGTCGGGCACCCCGTGGAAGGCATCGAGGTCCGGCTGGTCGATACCGAAGGTCATCCCACGGAGATCTACGGGGAACTGGAGATCCGCAGCGCGCGCGTCGCGCTCGGGTACCACGGGCAGCCGGAAACGACGAAGGCCGCGTTCGGCGTCGATGAAGCGGGCACGCGCTGCTACCGCACCGGGGACATGGTCCGGCGCAGGGCTGACGGAGCGTTGGTCTTCAGCGGCCGCGCCGATCGCCAGATCAAGATTCGCGGCCACCGCATCGAACCGGGCGAGATCGAAGCCGTCCTGCGCGGCCATCCCACCGTGGCGGAGGCCGTCGTCACCGTCCATGGCGAGCAGGCGGCCGCGCGACTGGTGGCCTATGTGACGCCTTCGACGCCCTTCCCTCCCGATCCGGAGGAACTGCACGGGTTCCTGACGCGCACGCTGCCGGAGTACGCGGTGCCCTGGCGACTGGTGCCTCTGGAGAGGCTTCCGCTGGGGCCCACCGGCAAACTGGACCGCTCGATGCTCCCCGCACCCGACCGGTCCGCAGCTGCGCGGGCCGAGGCGTTCTCCTCGCCCACCGAAGTCGCCGTCGCCGCCGTGTGGTGTCGTGTGCTCGGCGTCTCCTCCGTGGGCCGCAATGCCAACTTCATGGCCAGTGGCGGTGATTCGCTCCGTCTCCTCGAGGTTCTGGCCTCGGTGAAGTCCGAGTTCGACACGGAGGTCGACCTCGTCGACTTCCTCGCCGTCCCCACCATCGCACGCATGGCAGAGATCATCGAACGGGAGAGCGCATGCTGATCCTTCCCGGGCACCGGAAGCAGAGTCCGCCCGCGCGTCCTGATGGCGGGGCCACGACTCGGGTGCTGATAGGCAACGATTTCAGCGAGGACGTCCGCACCGACCGCGGCTGGACCGGATGGTGGGTACAGCGCATGGTCTGGTTCGCGGAGGACGGCGACATCCTGGTCCTTCCGGTACGTCCCGACGATGATCTGACGGAGTACGTCACCGGTCTTACCGGGACGCGCCGGAACACCTTGACCGTGGTCGTGCCGCCCTCCCACGAAGGAAGCGAAGGTACGCTCTCGGCCGCCCGTCTGGCCGACCCCGCGTTCATCGCATCCCTCGAACAGGCGATAGGCGACCGCGAAGTGACCCACCTTTCCGGACTGTGGCCCGACGTCTCCGTCACCCGCCTGGCCCGGGCACTGGGGGTCCAGGAGGCCGTGCCCGGTTACGGGTTCGTCGACCAAGCCGGCGGCGTCATGGTCAACAGCAAGTCGGCCTTCCGGACGCTGGCCGCCGGGGTCGGCGTACCGCTCCCTCCCGGCGCCGTCTGTACCGGTCCCAAGGCCGCGGAGGACGCCGTCCTCGACCTCCTCGACGGCGGACCGGTCGTCCTCAAACACGACTACCTCTCCGGCGGTCACGGCAATGAGATCCTGACGACCGGTGAACCGTTCCGTCCCATCGGCGCCCGCCGAGTCGTCACCGTCGGCGACCGGAACGCGGTCCGCTCGTACCTGGCGGAATCCTGGGAGTGGCTCAGCTCCTCCGGGCGGGGAAAGCCCGTCGTCGAGCGCTACGTGCGGGACAGCTCGGCCTTCTTCGCCGAGTTCCTCATCTCCGCGGACGACGTCGAGCTGACGGGGGACGGCGAGCTGCTCTCGGCCCCCTACGCCGTGGGGGAGATCATGCCCGCGCGGGCCCTGGACCCGGATCTCCTCGACCAGATGGTCGCGGGGGGCCGCAGGCTCGCCTGGGCCCTGCACGCGATCGGCTACCGGGGCGTACTGTGCCCCGACGCGATCGTCACCCCGGAACGGGAAGTGCTGTTCACGGAGTACAACGGGCGCATCACAGGGTCCACCCACATCTACGGCCGGATCGGAAGGGTCGTCGTCGGCGAGGGGTTCGGCAAGGACCGCGTACTCCTCGAGCGCGTCTGGCCCGAAGGCTGGCACACCCCGTCGTTCGCGGCCGCCCTGGACACCCTCGACCGGGCCGGCCTGGCCTACGATCCCCGATCGCGTACGGGCGTCATCCTCACCACGGCCCACGACGGCAACAACGGCGTCATGTACTGCATCGCCGCGGAGGACATCGCCTCGGCCTGGGAACGGGATCGCCAGATCAAGCCGCTCTTCGCCGGCCGCCCGGGGAAATGAAGCCCTGACGCGTCAACCAGCATGTCGATCATCTTGAGAAGGGCAGGAGAATGCCGGTCAATCACGATGTCATAGTCATCGGAAACGGTGCGCTGGGGTCGTCCATCGCCTTCGAGCTGGCTCGCCGTGGAATCAATGTGGCGCGGGTCGGGGGTTCGGCACGGCGGCACGCCGCGTCGACCGCCGCCGGTGCCATGCTCGGGTGCTTCGGCGAGGTCACGGAGCCGCTGATGTCCACCGAGCATGGGCGCTCCAAGCTGTCCCTGGACCACCAGGCGCGGGACCTGTGGGCGGAGTGGCTCCGCGCGCTCTCGGAGTACTCCGGCGACGAATCCGAACTGATCACGGCGGACGGCACGTTCGTGTTCCTGAACTCCGTGGGCACGGCCGCGATCGACACGACCAACTTCGCGGTCATCGAGGCGGCGCTGAACCAGTACGACGAGCCCTACGAGTCGGTCGACGCGGAGAGCATCGACTGGATGCGGCCCAATGAGCTCTTCCGTCCGCTGCGTGCGCTCTACATGCCGCGGGAGCACGCCGTCGACACGTCCCGGCTGTTCGAGAAGCTGGACGCGGCACTGCTCAAGGCCTCGGGCACGATCGTCGAGGACCACGTCGCCTCGCTCGTGATCGAAGGCGATTCCGTGACCGGGGTGGTGCTCGCGGACGGCCGGACCCTCAGCGCGGGACAGGTCGTGGTGGCCGCGGGTGCCAAGTCCGTGGACCTGCTCGCGGACCTGGAGGAGGTCCATCGCAAGATTCCCCCGATGGTGAGCGGGTACGGCGTCTCGGCGCTCGTGCGCACCAAGGACCGGTCGCTCCCGGGCTCCGTACTGCGGACGCCGAACCGCGCCCTCGCCTGCGGGTTGCACTGTGTGCCCCGCGCCGACGGCGTGCTGTACCTCGGAGCGACGAACATCATCTCCGACGCTCCACGCGATCACGCCGATCTCAGGGACCTGAAGTTCCTGGTCGACTGCTCCATCGACCAGCTCCACACGGACCTGGAGGAGGCGGCCCTGCTCAACGTACAGGTCGGCAACCGGCCGATCCCCGCCGACGGTTACCCCCTGTTCGGCGCCACCGGAGTCGCCGGGCTGTGGATGGCGAGCGGCACGTACCGCGACGGGCTGCACCAATCGCCGCTCCTCGCCCGGGAAATGGCGGACATGCTGGAGAACGGCAGCGGCCGGACCGCCGAGCTGAGGGCCTTCGCACCGGTGCGTGCGCCGCTCGCCCCCGGCACTCGCCGACAGGTGGTGTCCAGCGCCGTCTCGCACATGGTCGCCACCGGCTACGAGCGCAAGTGGAACATCACCGGGGAGTGGCCGGCCGTCATCGAGGAGTCGCTGGCCACGAAGTACCTCAAGACGGCCGACTCCCTGGACGAGGAGTTCACTCCTCCCGCGGAGTTCCTCGTGACGATGAGCGACCACAAGTGGGCGGCGCTCCGGCGCTACTACGCCGCGTGGCGCTGACGCATCGACCCGGCCCTGACGCCCATGGGAGCGACGCAGGTGAAGCTCGCTGAACGACTGCCCCTGTCACCATCTCCTGAAATCGTCGGAGTGGGCACGTCGGTGCCCGCGACGACGTACACCCAAGAGGAACTCCTCGCGGAATTCGGCATCACGGATCCGCGCATGAGGTCGGTGTTCCTGAACGGCGCCATCGAACGTCGGGGGCTGACTCTTCCCCCGCGCCGGGAGGACGGCTCGCGCAGTGTGGAAACGCAAGGCGAACTCCTCGGCAAGCACGTCGCGAACGGCCTCGCGATGGGCCGGGAGGCAATCGAATCCTGCCTCAAGGACGCGAACGCCACGCTCGCGGACCTCCGCCATCTGTGTTGCGTGACGTCCACCGGCTTCATCACGCCCGGCTTCTCCGCGCTGCTCATCAAGGAACTCGGCATCAGCCGGCACTGCTCCCGCCTGGACGTCGTCGGGATGGGGTGCAACGCGGGACTCAACGCGCTGTCGTCGGTGGCGGGCTGGTCCCGCGCCCACCCCGGCGAACTCGCCCTGATGGTGTGCATCGAGGTGTGCTCAGCGGCATACGTCTTCGACGGCACCATGCGCACTTCCGTCGTCAACAGCCTGTTCGGTGACGGCTCCGCCGCCGTCGCCGTCAGGACCACGAGCCCGGACGCGCCGTCGCACGCCCTGCCGCGTCCGCGTCTGCTGCGGTTCACCAGCTGCATCATTCCCGACGCCGTGGACGCGATGCGGTACGACTGGGACGACGGTCAGGGAAAGTTCAGCTTCTACCTCGACCCCGATATTCCCTACGTGATCGGCGCCCACGCGGAACTCAGCGTCGACCGGCTTCTCGATGGAACCGGCCTGCGGCGCTCCGACATTTCCCATTGGATCGTTCATTCCGGCGGCAAGAAAGTGATCGACGCCGTCCGTGTCAACCTCGGGCTGACACGGCAGGAAGTCCGGCATACGACAGGGGTCCTGCGCGACCACGGGAACCTGTCGAGCGGATCCTTCCTCTTCTCCTACCGGCGACTGGTGGACGAATTCCTGGTCGAACCGGGAGAGCACGGAATATTCATGACGATGGGGCCCGGATCGACGATCGAAACGGCTCTGGTGGGCTGGTGACGAAGAAGGAGTGCAGCTGATGCAGCAAACCGCCGACCTGAGCAGTGCGCCGGCCGATTGCGCCATCACATTGGAAGTCGAGGGTACCCGGACGCTCGCGGAACTCACTGCCGCGCTCAACGGGACCTGCGAACGGGCGGAGGACCGGAAGGGCGAGCGCGTCGTCGTCGTCCTGCGGCTGGCGGCTTCCGGCACCGGAACCCGGGCCTGGCCCGGTCCCGTCAGCGTTCAGGACGTCAATCGCTGGGAGCGCGCGGTACGCCGCCTGGAGCGCCTTCCCGCCATGAACACCGCCGTCGGGTACGGGGCGTGCAGTGGGCCGGCGCTGGACCTGCTGCTCGCCGCGGACTTCCGGATCGCCTCGCCGGACCTGATGATCGGGCTGCCGGTCAACGACGGGCACTTCTGGCCGGGTATGGCGCTGTACCGGCTCGTGCAGCACGTCGGCCTGTCCCGGGCCCGCCAGATCGTCCTCTGGGGCGGCGACATCACGGCGGCGAGAGCCCAGGAGCTGGGCCTCGTCGACCATGTCGCCGACGACATCGACGCGGCCCTGCACACCGCGACCGTTCTCATGGGCCGCACCTCCGACCAGGAACTCGCCGTGCGGCGTCGGCTCCTGCTGGAGGCCGCCTCCGCCGACTACGACGACGCTCTGGGGGTCCATCTGGCCGCGTGCGACCGGGAGTTACGACGACAGCGCGAGGCGGCCGGAGTCGCGGACGACGACGACCAGGAGGATCGTGGCGAATGAGCACACGACTCGCTCCGGCCCGTCTCCCCTGGGACGAATCCGCACCGGGGTTCACGGGAGCACTGGAAACCGACGCCTCCCTGCTCGCGGACTACGCGGAGGCGGCCGAGCACCACGTGGGCCTCCTGCCTCCGCCACCTCACCGTCTCGGTGATCAACGACTAGAGGCGGAGCGCACCCTGGCACTGGCCCGTACCGCCCGTGGGGCATTCATGGCCCTGCATGCCGACGAGGTCTACAGCCGGCTCACCGAGGACCGCACGCGGTACCTGCGGCTCGACGCCCTCCTGGCCGCCGCAGCGGAGGGCTTTCCCGGGCTGGTGCCGGATCAGGCCCAGGTGCGGGCCGAAGCGGCACGGATCCAGGCCCACAAGGACGGCCGGGAGATGGATCAGGCGGTCTTCTGCGGAGCCGTTCTCCGCTCCGCCTCCGCGGGCACCCACCTGATCGAGGCCATGCTGCGGCCGACCGCCGGGGCACGGGACCTTCTGGAGGAGTTCCGCGGAGTCGGCCGGATCGCCCTGAGCAGCGTCACCGTCGAACGCGAGGGCCGGGCCGCTTACGTCACCTTCCGCAATGCCCACTGCCTCAATGCCGAGGACAACCAGCTCATCGCAGACCTGGAAACCGCGGTCGACCTCGTCCTGCTGGACGATCAGGTAGGCGTCGGGGTCTTGCGCGGAGGGGAGGTGGATCACCGGCGGTACGCGGGGAGACGCGTCTTCAGCGCCGGCATCAACCTCAAGGACCTGCGCAACGGCGACATCTCCTTCGTCGATTTCCTCCTGGGCCGGGAGCTCGGCTACGTGCACAAGATGGCGAGGGGCCTCCTCGTCGACCCGGCTGTGGCCTCCTGGGCCGATCGATGCACCTCGAAGCCCTGGGTGGGTGCCGTCGATTCGTTCGCCATCGGCGGTGGGATGCAATTGCTGCTCGTGCTCGACCACGTCATCGCGGAGAGCGAGGCCTTCTTCTCCCTTCCGGCCGCCGAGGAGGGCATCGTGCCCGGGCTCGCGAACCTGCGGCTCACGCGCGCGGTGGGGACCCGGCTCGCCAGACAGATCATCCTGCGGGGCCGGACCGTTCACGCGAAGGACGCGGAAGCCTCCCTGGTCTGCGACGAGATCGTGCCCGCCGCCGGCATGGAGGCGGCGATCCACCGGGCGGTGCGGGAGCTCGGCGCACCCGCGGTCGCCGCCAACCGCGCCATGCTGTTCCACGCCGAAGAGCCCCTGGACCTCTACCGCACCTACCTGGCCGAATTCGCGACGGTTCAGGCCGCCCGCGCCTACAGCCCCGATGTCCTGGACAAGGTCGAACGCCGGTGGCGGCGGTCGCGAGCCCGGAAGTGATCCCCCGTGCCTTCACTTGCGCTTGACCAGCTCCACGACTCCCTCAGCAGTCCCCTGCTCGGGTCCATCGGCTTCCTCAACGAGGTGATGGGGCGCTACCCGGACGCCGTCTCCTTCGCTCCGGGCGCCCCGCACCCCGCCACTTTCACCGAGATCGACATCGACTCCTGCACCCGGCGGTTCATCGCGCACCTCGCCGACGAAGAGGGGCTGACCGAAGCCCGGGCGCGGCGGACACTGTTCGAGTACGGCCCCAGTCGCGGCATCATCAACGGCCTGGTCGCGGATGCGCTACGGCGCGACTACGGGATGGACGTCCATCCCGACTCCGTCGTCATCACCGTCGGCGCCCAGGAAGCCATGGTCCTCACCCTTCGCGCGCTGTGCGCAGGGCCGCAGGACGTCCTGGCCGTCGCCGATCCGTGTTTCGCCGGCATCACCGGTGCGGCTCGGCTCCTCGGGATTCCCCTGATCGGCGTCGAGGAATCCTCCGCCGGCGTCGATCTGGACGCCCTGCGCCGGGAATGCCGGGCCGCGCGGCGCCGCGGGCAGCGCGTTCGTGCCTGTTACGTGGCCCCGGACTTCTCCAATCCGGGCGGACGCCGCATGCCGCTGGAGAACCGTCACGGCTTGCTCGACGCGGCGGAGCGTGAGGACTTCCACATCCTCGAGGACAACGCCTACGGGTTCACCGCACCCGTCGAATCCGAGATCCCCCAGCTCAAGGCCTTGGACACCGGCCGACGCGTGGTCCACATCGGTACGTTCGCCAAAGTGTGCTTCCCCGGCGCGCGCGTCGGCTACGTGGTCGCGGACCAGCCGGTCCGGGCACCGGGCGGAAGCCAGCTGCTGGCTCGTCATATCGCGGCGCTCAAAAGCACGGTGACGGTCAACACCTCACCGCTCGGCCAGGCGGTGATCGGCGGCATGCTCCTGGAACACGGCGGCTC
This sequence comes from Streptomyces sp. NPDC037421, assembly GCF_055602105.1. NCBI lineage: Bacteria > Bacillati > Actinomycetota > Actinomycetes > Kitasatosporales > Streptomycetaceae > Streptomyces > Streptomyces sp. NPDC037421. The sequence continues at coordinate 96,305 of NZ_JBVJWV010000024.1, read as the reverse complement.
CCTGATGGAGTTGAGCCGGGAGAAGGCGGCGCTCTACCGCCGCAACCTCACCCATCTCGCCCGCGCCCTGGACCGGGACCTCACGGACGTCGACCCGCGCATCCGATGGAACCTTCCCGAAGGCGGGTTCTTCATCCGTGTCCGGATTCCCGTGCGGGCGGACATGGACCTGCTCGCCGTATCGGCCGAGAAGTACGGGGTGCTCTGGACCCCCATGAGCCAATTCCATCTGGGTCTCGCCGGCGACTGCGAACTCCGCCTGTCGTGCAGCTATCTCACTGCGGAGGAGATCGACGAGGGGGTACGGCGCCTCACCAGATTCCTGAAGACCGAAACGCTGAAGCCTCGTCGCTAACGGAAGCCGTCTGGAGCGGGAGCATTGAGCAGCATCCACATCTCCTCCGTCCGATTCGTCTGCGGTGAACTCCGCAAAGTATCCGAGCTCGTCCACCCGGATCGGGCGTACCTGCAGCCCCTGGTGGAGGAGATCGTTCATTTCCGCGAGACCGACGCGGACATCAGGGAACTGGCCCGGGACGCCGCCGCGCAGACCTTGGCGGACTCCGGAAGGGAGCCTGATCTCATCCTCTACGTCAGCGAGAACGACACGGACAGCTCCGCCTCCTTGGCCTATCTCGCAGACCAGCTGGGCCTTACGGCGACCGACTACCTGGCCCTGTCCGGACACGACTGCGGCAATCTGGCACCGGCGCTGCGCACTGCCGGGGACGCGCTGCTCGCAGGACGGCACCGGCGGGTGCTGCTGGTCCTGGCCGATCGGGCGACATCACAGCGCCGCGTCATGGCGAGCGGCTTGTCCGTCTTCAGTGACAGCGCGGTCGCATGCGTGATCACCCCTGTCCCGGAGGGAGCCGGGCCACGGCTGCGCATGGACGCCGTGGTGCAGCGGACCCTCGTCCGTCACGACGACCGGGCGACGGCGCAGGACCGTGTGCTGGCCACGGTCGAGGTCGCCTCCACAGCCATGCAGGCGCTCGTGACCGCTCTGGGAGTCGAACGCGAGGAGTACGAGTACGCCGTGTTCCCCAATTACCGGCCCGCGGCACAGAAGTTCCTGATGGCGGCCTTGAAGCTTCCTGCGGACAAGCTGGTGCTCGGCCCCGTCACCGAGTTGGGGCACTGCTTCTCCGGAGACGTCCTCATCACCCTGCACCAGCACGCCGGGTCGGGCGCACTCGTCGCCGGGCAGCGGATCCTCGCGTCCGTCAGCGGACCACATTCCTGGGCTTCGATGGCCTTCACCATCCTTCCGGGAACCCCTGAAGCACAGGACACCCAGCGGAGCAGGAGGACCTCCCGTGATTGACGATGCGTTCCATGCCGCCGTGCAGCCCCTCCAGGTCCCCGAGATGGCCACGGATGCCACGGCTCCGCTGCTCTACTGGCTCATCCGGACACTGCGACCGCAGCACGTCCTGGAGGTGGGGATGGGATACACCACCCCCTTCCTCGCGAAGGCGCTGAAAGACAACAAGGAGGCGTACGCGGCCGAACGGGACCTGCTCGGCACCCCGGAATCGCAGACGGTCCAACCCATGGCACACGCCCCCTACTACGACGACCCCTACGAGCCTCGGCTGATCTGCATCGACCGCATGACCGACACCGCGTCCTCCGCTCCCCGCGCCTTGAAGATCCTGGAAGAACTCGGACTCGCCGGCGTGTGCCAGGTCATCGAAGGGGACCTCCGGGGCTCCGCCGGTCAGGTGCGTGAAGCGGTCGGCCTCGTCGACTTCGCCTGGATCGACACATGGGACACGCTGGCCTTCGTCCGCGAGTACTGGGACCTCATCAATCCGGCGGGCGGCATGTTCGCGGCGCACTACCTCATGACCTACCCGGAAGGGCGTGCGGTCCTGCGCTATCTGGAGTCGTTGCGCGGGAGGGAGAACGGACGCCTGGAAATCACGAATCTCCGCGAACCGCATCGGTACGGACAGAACAGTACGACGCTGATCCGGCGGACCCGCGACTACGTGGACCCCGATGATCTCCGCCCCGCCGGAAACAGCAACGACCCCACCGGTGTACTCAACGTCGACTGAGAACGACGAGGAAACCATGGACATCTACTCCGTCACACCGGAATCGATCAGCCCGCACCACACCTTCGAGGAGGATTTCCTCACCCGGGTGCGCGACACCTCGCTTCGATGTGAGGGAGCCGGCTGGTCGGGAATCCTGGTCCCGCACAATCTGCACGAGGTCGACCCCTGGATCGTGGCGGCCTACATCGGGTCGGTGACCCGGACCCTGGTCCCGCTCATCGCCGTGCAACCCTCCTCACTGCCTCCCCATACCGCCGCGTCCATGGCCGCCGCCTACGCCTCGCTCTACGGCCGCCCCCTGTACTTCAACCTGGTCGCGGGCGCACGTGACGACGAGCTCCGACGGACCGGGGACACCCTGACGCATGACGAGCGCTACGCGCGCATGCGGGAGTACGGGCGCATCCTTCGCTCGCTCCTCCGGGGAGAGACCGTCGACCTCGAAGGCGGCCACTACCGGTTCCGCGATTTCAAGCTGGAGCCGCGACCGGATGTCCTCTCCCGGTGCAAGCTGTTCGTCGCCGGCTCCTCTCCGGCCAGCGTCAGCGTCGCGAAGGACATCGCCGATGTCGTGGTCACTCATCCCGCTCCGTACGAGGAATGGGAAGAAACGTTCCTCAAGCCCTTGCGCGGGGAGGGATACACGGGAGAGATCGGCATCCGCATCGGCCTCATTCCCCGGGACGAGCGGACGGAGGCCTGGCGCGTCGCGTACGAGCGCTTCCCCCAGACCTGGCGGGGACGCCAGGAGACCCTCCTGAAGACGCGGTCGCCCAGCGCGTGGTCGCGCCAACTGGCCACACAGGCGGTCGCCGAACAGGAAGCCGGCGCCGACGGCATCGGCGACGACCCCTACTGGCTCGGAGCCTTCCGCAGCAGTCGGGCGAGCGCGCCCTTCCTCGTCGGCTCGCACACGGAGGTGAGCGAGCGGCTCGCCCAGTACGTGCGTGCCGGGGTCGGGCACGTGCTGCTCAACGGCAGTCACGAGGGCGACTACGGCGAGATCTCCCGAGCGGTAGAGCGAGTCCGGCTCAGTACGGCCGGTACGGAATCCCGATATCGACGCCAGGAGGCGCGAGCCATGTCAGAGGTACGCGAACAGTTGGCCAGGATCTGGACGAACCTTCTCAAGGTCGAGGAGGTGACCGACGACTCTGACTTCTTCGACAACGGCGGCACCTCGATCACCGCGGTCTATCTTGCCGCCGACATCCAGGAGGAGTGCCGGCTCGCGGTCGACGCGATCGAAATCATCTCGAACCCCACGTTCGGGAAGCTCGTGGCTCTCGTCCAAGAGCGGTCCGCTGCGTAACGAGGAAGGGAGCACCCAGTGGGAGTCAACCCCGGCAGGCTGGTACCGGTGGACTACGACGGGAGGATCCCGGTCACTCCGAACCAAGAGGAACGGCTCCGCTCCAACGGAGCCCGGAAATTCCTGGTGATGGGCAACCTGCGGTTCTCGGGGGAACTGGACGTCGCCGCTCTCGAAGCCGCACTGACCGGCCTCCTGACCCGGCACCCGTACCTCGGGGCCGTTTTCGGCCTTGACTCGGCCGGCCACTACTGCACGGTGCGACACGCCCCGCGCATCCCTCTCAGGCGGATACGAGTACCGCACGACATCCCGGGCGCCGGGCGCCATGAGGCGGGGCTGAAACTCGTCTCGGACGTGGCGGACGAGCCGTTCACCGTTCTCGGTGAGCCCCTGTTCAGGGCTGTACTCGTCGAAGTGGGCAGCACGGACCACCTTCTCGGCATCACCATGGACCATGTCCTGGCGGACGGCCTTTCCCGAGACATCGTGCTGAACGATCTGATTCGGTTCTACCGGCAGGAAGCCGGGCACGGGCGGGCCGTCCTGCCCGACTCCCCCGCCGGGTTCCCCGAGTACGCGACATGGCTGATGAACCACCTGCGGGGCCCCGACGGCGCGGCAGCCGTGAAGGAATGGACGGACCGCCTCGCGGGAGTGGGGCCGATCCCCCGTTCCCGCCTGATGGACCCCGACGCCCCTGGCGGGGAACCGCACGGCGCCTCTCTCAGCTTGTCCCTAACAGGGGATGCCACATCGAAACTGGAAGCGGCGCTGACGAGCGAGCGCCTGACGACGGGCACTCTGTGCGCGACGGCACTCAAGGTCGCGGTGGCGGGAATGCGGAGGGAACAGGGGGACCTCGATCCCGGAGACGTCGCGATCATGGCATCAGCGGAGAACCGCGTCATGCGGGAGATCCGGAGTGCGGTGGGGTACTTCGCGACGCCGATCACCCTCCGGACCGACCTTTCCGGCGGCCTGACGGTGCTGGAGTCACTGAAATCGGTCCAACTGACATCGCTTCACGCACTGACCCACCAGGAGGTTCCCCATTCCCTGCTCGTACAGGAAATGGATGCGGCCCTCTACGGCGTGCGACACGCGGCGGACCTCGACGCTGCGCCGCCGTACGTCAACTTCGACCACGCGAGGATCGGCGCGACCCGCACCGAGAAGGTCGGCGATCTGCTGATCTCGCCCTTCAGCCTGCCGAATCCATCCATCTCCGTTCCCCGCGGCGGCATACGGATCCAGTCCCTGGAATCGGCCGGCGAGTTGGTCTTCGAGGTCTACTACCGCGGGGACCGATACGGTTCACCCTGGATCCGGCGACTGATCGGGAGGGTCGGAGAATTCATCGACCTGGTCGCGCGGGGCGAATTCAAAGCACCGATGCCCCTTTAGTCCCGGTCCAAGGGGTCGGAGGCGCGGGCGACGATGGTGGTCGGCGGCTTCCTGCGTGATCGGGACGCGCGAGTCGCGGTGCTTGAAACCAGGCTGCCACGACCAGGAGGATGGTCCGCCGGACGACGCCCTGAGCGCTGTACCGCACCCAGGGGCGTTGGGGCGGATTCCGCGCGGGCGGTCGCGGGCCTCGGGCAGGATACGTACGTGCAGACGACGGAGCTGGTCATGAGGGCGGGTGCGCTGGCCGCCCGGGGCGGTCGGCGGATTCTCGGCATCGCCGGGCCGCCGGGGGCCGGGAAGTCGACGCTGGCGGCGCGGATCGCCGGGGCGCTCGGGCCGGAGCGGGCCGTGGTGGTGCCGATGGACGGGTTCCACCTCGCGCAGGCCGAGCTGCACCGGCTGGGGCGGGCCGACCGCAAGGGGGCCCCGGACACCTTCGACGCGGCGGGCTACGTCTGCCTGCTGCGCCGGCTGCGCACGCCCGAGGGGGCCACCGTGTACGCGCCCGCTTTCGACCGCTCGCTGGAGGAGCCGATCGCCGGCAGCATCCCCGTAGGACCGGCCGTACCGCTGGTGATCACCGAGGGAAACTACTTGCTGCACGACGCGGCGGACTGGGCGCCGGTTCGGCCTCTCCTGGATGAGGCCTGGTACCTCGCCCCGGACGAGGCCCTGCGAGTGGCCCGGCTCGTCGACCGGCACGTGCACCACGGCAAGGACCCGGCAGATGCGCGCGCGTGGGTGGCGCGGTCGGACGAGGCCAACGCCCGGCTCGTCGCCCCCGGCCGCCACCGCGCCGACCTCGTCCTCGACTCCGGCTGACGTGCCCGTGCGGGGGCAGAATGGGGCTGTGGCCAGGGAAGTGTCGGTCATCGAGGCACCCTCCGTCCTGGGGCTGCGGCCCTCCGGGGTGCAGGACCTGCCGGAGGCGCTGCTGGGCGCCGGGCTCCTGGCGGAACGCCCCCGGGCGGTCCGCGCCGCCCGGATCGAGGCTCCGGCCTACGATCCGCGGCGGGACCCCGACACCGGCGTCCTCAACCCTGCCGCGCTCGCCGCCTACTCCGTCCGGCTGGCCGACGCGGTCGGCTCCGTGCTCGACGCGGGCCGCTTCCCCCTGGTCCTGGGCGGCGACTGCAGCATCCTGCTCGGCAACCTCCTCGCCCTGCGCCGCCGGGGACGCCACGGGCTGCTGTTCCTCGACGGGCACACCGACTTCTACCAGCCCTCGGCCGAGCCCGCCGGCGAGGCGGCCTCGATGGAACTCGCCCTGGCCACCGGGCGCGGCCCCCTGCTGCTCGCCGACCTCGAAGGACTCGGGCCCCTGGTCCGGGACGAGGACGTCGCCGCCCTCGGCTTCCGCGACTCCGAGGAGTCGCGCCGGGACGGGATGCAGCCGCTGCCCCCGCGGCTGCACGCGATCGACCTCGACGCGGTCCGGGCGGCCGGCGCCGCCTCCGCCGCGCGCGAGGCGATCGGCCGGCTCACCGCGGGCGGCAGTCGCGGCTACTGGGTCCACCTCGACGTGGACGTCCTGGACGACGCGGTCATGCCCGCCGTCGACTACCGCCAGCCCGGCGGGCTGAGCTGGTCCGAGCTGGAGGCCGTACTGCGGACGGCACTGGCCGCGGACCAGGCCGTCGGCTTCGACGTCACGATCTTCAACCCCCGCCTCGATCCCGGTGGACGGCTCGCGGGGCGGCTCGCCACCTGCGTGAACCGGGGTCTGTCGGCACGGACCGACCCCTGAACCGGCCGGCCGGCCTCGCGCTCAGAAGCTGTTGCGGCGGCGCATCCCGAAGGGGCGGCCGTCCGGGTCGATCAGGGCGCGGTGCAGGGGCGCCGCGAGCAGGCGCCGCGTGCGCGACAGGTCCGGCGGGACGTAGCGGCGCAGCCGGCCCGCAGGGCGCGGTCCGCGGCTGCCGGCCGCGTGCCAGTCGTCCAGGGCCGCGGCGGAACGCCCGAACCGATCGAAGGCGGTCTCCGGATCGCGCAGCTCCGGCGCGGTCCCGTCCGGCGCGTCCAGGTGCTCGCGCATGAGCTCCAGGCGCAGCCGCCGGGCGAAGGGGCGGGCTCCGTCCCCCAGCCCGCCCGGATCGTACGGCGGATCGGGATCTCGGCTCCGGTCGAGGACGGTGCAGCTCAGCTCGGAGTCGTGCGTCCACGAGCGCAGGTTGACGTTGTCGGACCCGATGGCGGCCCATACGTCGTCGATCACGCAGACCTTGGCGTGCACGTACACGGGGGTTCCGGCGTGGTTCTCCAGGCCGTACACCGCGACCCGGTCCCCGCCCGCCCGCCGCAGCTCCTCCAGTGCGGTGATCCGCCCGATCAGGTTCATGGGGCGGGTGAGCCGGCCGTCCTGGTCCGGAACGGAGGGGATGACGGCGATCAGCCGGAGCCCGGGGTGTGCGCGCAGCGCCCGGGCGAAGCAGGCCACGACGCGCGGGGACCACAGGTACTGGTCCTCCAGGTAGATGAGCGCCCGGGCGCGCCGCAGGGCCTTGAGGTAGCCGCGGGCGATGCTCCGCTCGCCGTCGGGGGCGAAGGGGTACCCGCGCAGCAGCCGGTTCGGGTAGGTGCGCAGTACCTGTACGGCGTGCGTACCGCACGGCTGGGGGTCGGGCCCCTGCGGAGGCAGCTCGTCGGCGCTGGTGTCCTCCCGGCCCCACCACTGCCGCAGGCGGATCACGGGGCTGCGGGAGAGCGGCGCGGGATCCTCCCACCGTTCGCGGAAGACGGCTTCGACATCGCCGACGACGGGCCCGCTCACGGCCAGCTGGACGTCGTGCCACGGCGGGTGCGGGCCGTACGCCGGGGCCATGGGCAGCGACTGGCGGTCGCCCCGGTGGGCGGAGTCGTCGTTGCGGTTGTGGCACAGGTCGATACCGCCGACGTACGCGATGTCGCGCTCCGGGCGGCCTTCGTGGCGCAGGACGACCAGCTTCTGGTGGTGCGAGCCGCCGGGCCGTACGCGCAGGTCGAGCAGGCATTCGCCGCCCGCGGCCTCGATGTCCTCGCCGAGGGAGCGGTTCTCCTCCTCGCTGAAGCGGAAGCCGTCCAGGTGGGAGCGCCACAACAGCCCCTTGACGATGACACCGCGTTCCGCCGCTCCGCCCAGTACGGCCGCGATCTCCGTACCGGCTCCGGCCAGCCGTTCGTCGGGGTCGCCGCGCCAGTCGGTGAACAGGAGCAGGTCGCCCGCGCGCGTCTCGCGGATCCTGGCGAGGAGCTCCGCGAAGTACGCGGCTCCGTGGACCAGGGGACGGGCGTCGTTGCCCTCGGACCAGGCAGCCCCGCCCGCACGGCGCTCCTCCAGCCGTGTGGCGGGGTTTCCGCGTTCTCCGGGCTCCAGCAGCCAGTCCGAGCGGGCCATGCGACGACCTCCACCCTGTACCTACCCCCTCCCGGGGCCGTGCACCGCGAGCCGGTGCCGGCCGAGGCGCGGGGGCGACCGGTCGTATCGAAGCGGGGCGACCCGTGTCCGTGTCGGCGCGGCCTCCCGTAGCCCGCGTCCGCCTCTCCCGGCGGCCCGCGTCAGGCCGCGGAGGCAGCCCCGGGAGGCTTGCGCAGGACGCCGATCTTGTCGATGCGGTGCTCGGGGTTGCCCTGCGCGTCGCTCCAGAAGTTCCCCTCGGCGTGGTCCTCGGGTGTGGCACAGGTGGAGATCGTGATCATGGCCTGGGTGGCGGTCGCACCGGGCTTCCCGGGTACGGCGGCGCGCTGTTCGCTCAGCGAGCGCTCGGAGCGGAAGGACGTCTTGCGGGTCTCGACGATCTCGTAGGTGTACGTCTGCCCTCCCGCGGTCACGAGGACCGTGTCGCCCTCGTCCACGGCGGGCAGGTCGCGCAGCGGGCCGCCCGCCGAGAGGCGGTGCGCGGTGACCAGGAAATTACCCACCTGGCCAGGTCCGGCTCCGCCGCCCTTCCCGTGTGGGCTGGCCGCGACACCCAGGTCCTGTATGCGGGTCCCCTGTGCGTCGTCGGTCGTGCCCACGTAGGGAACCACGCGCAGCCCGGCGATACCCGCGGAGGGTATGGACAGCATCGATTCCCCGCTCGGAACGGGCACGGGCGCCTGCGGGGAGGGGGCGGCGGGGGCCACCGGGGGCAGCTCCAGGGCGGGCGTGTGCGAGACGGAGGCGGCGGGCGGTGGGGCGGCTGCACCCGCGGCGGCCGAGGGCCCGCACGCCGCCAGCAGCGCGACTACGGCGCCGGCCAGTACGGCGGGTACGGCTCGGGAGGGAGACGGCAGGGACATGGGGCGATTCCGTGTCGGTCGGCCGGGTCCTGCGGCAGATGGGGGGACCCGGTTCTCCGGGCCAGAGTGGCATACGGAGCAAGGGGTCCATAAGGGCCCCGTCCTGTGACCTCGCTCCCCTGCCCGGCACCGGAGGCGCGGAAGAATCCCGGAACACGAAGATCACCGAGCTCGAACTCCACCGGGCCGCCCTCCGTCGGCAGCTCCCGCCGGTGCGCGATCCGGCACCGCATCGTGCCCGGGAAGCGTCGGCTGACCCAGCCGGGTCCGAGAGGCGGGCCTACGCTGAAAGAGCGGCCGGGCAGGTGAGCGGCCTTCCGGCCGCCGGGCCCGGCCGTGGGCGTCTCCTCCCCCTCAGCAGACGCCCGCGCCGGGCCGCGCCGCCAGTGCCGTGTCGTACCTGTGAGCCCCCGGCGACCGGGTCCGTACGGCACGGGCCCCGGTGTCCGCATGCCGGTCCCGGTGTACGCCGACGCGGGTACCTCGCCATGATGGGCCCATGATGCACAGCGACGACCAGCACACCGACTCGCCGGCGATGGCCCTGCTCAAGGAGATGGGAGCGGAGACGACCAAGCACTCCGGCGGCACCCTCCTGACCCACCTGCTGCGCGTCGAGGCGCTGCTCGCCGCGTGGGGTGCACGGCCCGCCTTGCAGACCGCGGCCCTGTGCCACGCCTTCTACGGCACGGACGGGCTGCCGTTGGTACTCCTGGAGCTGTCCGAGCGCGATCGCCTCGCCCAGGCGATCGGTACGGAGGCGGAAGAGCTCGTGTACTTCTACGCCAGCTGCGACCGCAAGGCCTCCTACCCCGGCCTCGCCGCCCCGGACGGGGCGTCGGTGACCTTCCGGGACCGGTTCACGGGTGAGGAGTTCACCCCGTCCCTCCAGCAGCGCCGCGACTTCGCCGAGCTCACGGTGGCCAACGAACTGGACCTGGCCAAGGTGAACGAGTCCTTCCGCGAGCGCAACGGGGCGGCCCTGCTCGAGCTCTTCACGCGCTGGGCGCCCCTCCTGTCGGAGGCGACCCGCCGAGAAGTGACCGCGGTCCTGGGCTGAGCCCGGCCCTCGGGTGACCGCGCGCCGTCGGCGGGATCCGAGGTACGGGAGTGGGCGATGGAGCGGCGTACGCCGGCTCCTGGCCGGACGGCATCCGATCGGCGGATCAACCGGACCGCGGGATGCTGCCGGCGGCGGCCGGCAGGAGGTTTCGCCAGTCGGCGGGCCAGTTGGCCAGGGCGAGGATGCCCATGACGACGAGGTGGGTCGGCGCGGCCCAGCTTTCTCCCGCCGGGTCGTGGTTGACGATGTGGGTGGTGGCCGCGCCGGTGAGCACGAACGCCAGCGTCGTGGCGGCCAGGAAGCGTGTGCGCCGGTCAGGGATCACGAGGAGGACGGCGGCGACGCCTTCCAGGGCACCGACCGCGAAGCGCATCCAGGACGGGTAACCCCAGTCGGCGAACTTCACGGAGTACGCGGTGCTGAACATCGTGTCGCCCGGCCACCACTTCGTCACGGCTCCCAGCGCGAACTCAAGGGCCAGGAACCAGTACAGGCCCGTTTTGACATGTTTCGACATGTGCATCCCTTTCGGGGGGAGTGGGTGACGCCGGTTCTCAGTCCCGCAGGGCGGCGACGGCCTTCTCGATGCGCCGCAGGCGCGTCTCGGGCTTCTTCGCGCTCTCGATGGCGCGCACGTGTTCACGCTTCCGGCTGTCGGTGAGACCGTCGAAGGCGGCGCGGGCGGCCGGGGCGTCGTCGAGGGCTCGGGCGAGGTCCGCGGGCACGACGACGACGCGGGGCTCGGTGTCGAGCTCCACCTCGACCTCGACCTCTTCACCTGTCGCGACACCCGCGGCCCGCCGGTTGGCGTTGCTGAGGCCGAGCAGGTGACGGCCGCGCAGGATGGCGACGCGGCTCTTCCAGCGATGCCCGTTGACGGTGATCGTCACCGGCGGTCGGGCGCCCTCGCCGAGCGCCTCGACCACCTCGGGCGGAACCTCCAGTCCCCGCATGGGCTCGGGCGGCTCGACGAGGGTGCGGAACTTCACGACGTGCTCCTTTGGTCCGTGCGGGGCCGGGCCGGTTCCGTGGGCGGAAGCGGCGGTTGCCATGACCCTCACGCTAGGGGTCGGGTGGCGGCCGGGGCTTCTCGATTCCTGACCGGTCCCGCGACCCGCCCGCCTACGGACGCACGTCAGGTGTCGCACTCGCCGTTCCACGGAGCCGAGAAGCCCTCGGGGGTGGAGCTCGGCCCATTCATCGACGGTGAGCCGGAACGGGCGGATCGCGAGGCGTACGCAGCCGGCGGACCGGCCCGGCCGGTCCGCCGGCCCTGGCCGCTAGCGCTTGACCCTGGTCAGGTGGACGGCCTTGACGTCGCTCCCGGTCACCGAGGCCTGGTAGTCGCTGTCGTAGGCGGTGGCGGTCGCCTTGACCTCGACGTCGCCCGCCTGGAAGGGGCTGGCCCCCGTCGGATCCGCCTCGGCGCTCCAGGCGACGGGGGCCCCGGGACGCACTTCACGACGGTGCTGTACGGGCCCCGGATCAGGGTGTTGCGCTTGACCTGGGTCACCAGGCCCGACACGTCCACCTGGGCCGGCTTGTTGCAGTTGACCTTGCCGTGCACCGTGGCGCGGCCGTTCAGGGCGCCGGCCTGGCCCTCGACCGATACGCCGACGCCCAGGGAGAGCGCGGCCGGGGGTGCGGGGTTCTTGATGTGGACCTGGCCGCGCAGGGCGGGGCCGCTGCCTTCGCAGTGCTGCTCGTAGGCGGCGTCGAGGGCCTCGACGTAGCCGTTCGGGCCCCAGGTGATCTTCGAGATGGTGAAGGAACCGGTCAGGGTGTTGCAGCCGCGGCCGTTTCCGTCATGACTGAGGCCCGGAGCGGCGCCGTCGTTGAACGGGTACCGGGTCGCGCCCTCGTACGTGCCGGCCCGGAGCTCCTGCCCTGCCGGAGCGGCCAGTGAGAGGGACCACCAGTCGCCGTTGGCACCGGTGATGCCGATGCCCAGGGTGGTCCGGGCGGCGGAACCGTTGACCTGGATCTGGTCGGTGCCGGCGGCGTAGGCATAGGATCCGCCGCCGCTGATGTAGTCGCCCGGGTCGCCGGTGAAGCCGACGCTGCCTTCCGCCACCGGCTGCGCGTGCGCGCCGACGGCGGTGATCAGGCCGCCGGTGGCCAGGGCTAGCGTGAGACCCAGCCCGGTGGCGGCACGCGCGAGGGCGCGCCGCATCGGGTGTCGCATCGGGTGTCGCATCGCGATCAAATCCCCCCACGTGTTGCTGCGTGGTCCCCGGGCGGCGGTTGCCGCAAGGGCGAACGGAGTGTCGCAAGGCCGGTGGTGGGCTACAACTCCTTTTACTGGAGCGGCAGATGGGGTTGGCCGGATTTCCACGCGGGCGGCACGGGCCGGTCCCGGCGGCTGCCGGGGGACGCCGTGCGGGCGGAGCCTGGGGCGAGGAGAGGACGCTCCGCCCGCCGGGCCGCGTACACCCCCCGCTGGTAAGATCGGGGGGTTCCAGCCGTGTCGGGGGCCGAGCGGTACGGTCGTGATGCGTGTATGAAGACCTCCCGCGCCTCCCTGCCCTTCCGGCCGTCCCGCCGGGGCCGCGGCGTCCCCGGCCTCCTGGCCCGCGGGGCTCTGGCCGTGTCCTGCTCGGCGGTGCTGATCGCGGGGGCCGCCGCGCCCGGCGGGTGGGCGGCCGCGGTACCGGACCCGGCGGGCACTCCTTCCGCGACGGCCGGCGTGCCCCGTTCCTCCGCCTCCGCGCTGAAGCCCATCGATCCGGCCGCATTCCAGGCCTCCGTCGAACGCATGGCGGAGAAGCTCATGGTGCCCGGCGCGTTCGTTCTGCTCCGCACCCCGCAGGGCACCTACCGGGCCGTCGTCGGCACCACCGAGCGGGGCACCGCGCGGCCGCCGGACGCCCGGGACCACTTCCGGATCGCCTCCAACACCAAGACCATGACCGCGGCGTTGATCATGCTGCTGGCCCAGGACGGGAAGCTGAAGCCGGGCGATCCGGTCTCCGCGTACGTTCCGGGCGTGCCCGACGGCGCCCGCATCACCATCGCCGAACTCCTCAGGATGCGCAGCGGGCTCTACAACTACACCAACGCCCCCGAACTCGCCTCCGCCCTGGACGCCGACCCGGGGAAGGCGTACACCCCACAGGACGTACTGGCCATGGCCTTCCGGCGGCCGCCGAACTTCGCGCCCGACGCGGACTACGAGTACTCCAACACCAACTACGCCCTGCTCGGCCTCGTCGCGGAGAAGGCCGGCGGCCGCCCCCTCGCCGAGCAGCTCCGGGACCGGCTCTTCGCCCCGCTGGGCCTGTCGGGAACCTACCTGCCCGGCATCCACGACAGGTCCCTCGCCGAGCCCTCTTCCCACGGCTACATGTACGGCGGCACGTCCTACGCCCTGGTCGACGAGCCGTACCCGGCCGCCCTCCGCCGGGCCGCCGAGGCGGGGAAGCTCGCGCCCGTCGACTACACCCGCCAGAACCCCTCCTACGCCACCGCCGCCGGAGGAGCCGTCTCCACCGCGCAGGACCTGGCCACCTGGATCAGGTCGCTGGTCACGGGGAAGGTCCTCGGCCCCGCGACCCAGCGGCAGTGGCTCGCCGGCCCGCAGGCCGAGGACCCGGCCGCGCCCGACGGTCAGAAGTACGGCTACGGCATCGCCCAGCAGAAGTTCGGCCCGAACGCGGCGATGTACTACCACGGCGGTGAGCTCCCGGGCTTCAACTCCTTCATCGGTCACGACCCCGCCCATGACGTCACGCTCGTCATCTGGACGAACCTGACCCTGTCGCCCGACGGCCGGACCACCGCCCAGGCCCTGCTCCCCACCGTGCTCAACCAGATCTACACCGGGCTCGACCTGCCGACGGGCTGACGCTCCCGCCCGGCATTCGAGTGCGGTGCCCGGATGCGGGCCCCTGCGGGCCACCGAGGTGCCAGCAGGCCAGTACCTGGGACCGGGCGGGGTCACAGGGTGCACACTGCCGGTCGCGCCTCCGGTCCGCGGGAGGCGGCCTGATGCCACGGTGGGCGGGCCCGCGCGGCCTGTCGAGCAGCGGGTTCACTCGGGCCGGGGCGGCAGCGGGGTACCGCAACCGGTGCAGTAGCGGGCATCGGCTTCGATCGCGTGGCGGTGGCAGCCCCCGCACACCAGATGCACCGCGCACGCCGGGGGCGGGGCGGTGGTGACGCCTTGGATGCTCAGCCCGGAGCGTCGGCGGTGCGCGGTCAGTACGACCAGGCCGTCCGGGCCTGCGAGCAGCGCCCGGGGAGTGCCGCGGGGCAGGAAGGTGAAGCGGCCGGGCGCCAAGGGGAGTTCGGTGGTGCCGCAGGTGAGGGTTCCGCTGCCGGCGATGACGACGAGCAGGACGTCGACCTCGCTTTCGGTGGACAGGCTCCCACCGGTGCCGGGAAGGTGGCGGACCAGGTTCGCGTCCAGTTGGCGGCCGGCTTGCCGGAGGCGCCAAAGGGCTCCGCGCCGGCCGGGTTCGACCGAGGCGAGCAGTTCCCCGACCGTGATGCTCTCGGCCTCCTGTGCCGTACCCATGCCGTGCCTCCCCTTTTCGTGGCCGAGCCGTCCACGAGCAGCATGATCGCCCATCGGCGCCGGGGCGGAGCACAGCGGGGCGCGATCGGCCCCGGGACAGCGATCTGCCGAACGGAGATCCGCACGTGGGCACCGGGGCGGAGCGGCCTCCGCGGTGACCGGGCGGCGGCCGGTCTCACTGTGGGGCCTGCCGTCGGCGACGGCGTTCAGCTGCGTACGCCGCCGGCGACGATGAGGGCGTCGCCGGAACGTGGCCCTCGCCAGACCGGAGCCGGCCGCGCAGGCCGTGGTGAACGCCTTCCCCGGGGACCGACCCGGCCGGGCGACGGCGTCCCTGCGCGATGTGGGGCAGGCCCTGCACGACGGGGTGGCCGTCACCGGTCGCGGGTGACGCTCCAGCCCGGCATGTGCTCGAAGAACGCCACGGCCTCCGGCCGCCAGCGCTCCCGCCACGTGGCGGCCTGCGCCTCGGCCCGACGGGCGTAGCCGTCGGCGTCGGCCCGGAGCCGCCGGTCGACGCCGTGCGCTCGCGCGATGCGGCGTATGCGGTCGAGGGTTTCTTCGTCGCAGCCCGGATCTCCCGAGGCTTCGTCCAGCAGCTTGCGCTCGGCGTCGTCGCAGACGGCCAGAAGAGCGCGGAGGGCGTAGCTGCGGCGACCCGAACGGATGTCGGACCCGACCGGTTTGCCGAGGGCTGCCGGATCGCCGAACAGGTCGAGCCAGTCGTCGTGGATCTGGTTGGCGATCCCCAATGCGGTGGCGTAGCGCCGCAGTTCAGCGTCGTACGGGGCGTGGTCGGCGCCGGCGGCGAGCAGGCCCAGACGCAGCGGGGCGAGCACGGAGTAGCGGGTCGACTTGAATTCGGTGACCGCGTGCAGGAACTCGATGTCGGGGAGGGGGTGGAAGTCGCGTTCCAGATCGATCATCTGCCCGGGCATCGTGGCGGCTCCCGTGTCGGCGTGGACGGCGGCCATGGCCAGGGCGCGGTCGGCGGGCAGACCGCTGGTGAGCAGCACGCGCAGGGACAGGAAGGCCGCGAGGTCGCCGGCGAGGAGGGCCAGCGCGAGGGCGGTGTCGGGCTGGTCGGGGAACTCGTGGCGGTAGGCGTAGTAGGTGGAGGGGCCACCGCGGCGTACGGGCGCGTCGTCGATGATGTCGTCGTGGATCAGGCCGTGGGTCTGCAGCAGTTCGATGCTGATGGCCGCTTCGTCCAGCCCTGGTACGACCTCGTCGGCCACCAGCGCGGCCGCCTCGTGCAGGAGGACCACACGGAGCCGTTTGCCGCCGCGCAGCGACATGTCGCGCACCAAGTCGAGTGCACGGGCGGGGAAGGCGCCGTGCGGCGGGGTCTCGAACATGCCGCCCGCGGGGTCGGTCAGGGAATCGAAGTAGGCTGCGAAGCGGGCTTCGAAACGGTTCTGGTGGCGGGACGCGCGCTGCAGGGCGGCGGAGAGGGCTTCATTCACCGGTCCAGGCTTGCACGGCGGTATCGGCGGGGGTCGACCGGCCGCCTGTTCAGGCCGTGGTCCCGGGTGCGGTGGTCGGGAAACCGTTCGGCACCGCAGTCCGGTTGTCTTGCCACGTACGCGCCGCCCGCCGCCGTGGTCTATTTCTCCAGCCGGGACAGGTCCGGTGCGCGGTCGCCGAGGGCTTCCGGTATCGCGTCGGTGATCGACCGCAACTGCCCGGCCGAGAGCGTGACCGCGAGCGCCCCGGCATTCTCGTCGAGGTGCGTGCGGCGACGCGTGCCCGGAAGGGGGATCACACCGTCCGGCTGTGCCAGAACCCAGGCCAGCGCCAGTTGCGCGGGAGTACAGCCGAGACCCCGGGCCAGGGTCCGTACGCGCTGGACCAGGCGCAGGTTGCCTGCCAGGTTCTCCGTGTGGAACCGGGGGTGATCGCGGCGGATGTCCTCTGCGGCCAGGGTGTCCACGCCGGTCAGTGCTCCTGTGAGGAGACCGCGGCCGAGCGGCGAGTACGCCACCAAGGCGACGCCGAGTTCGCGGGCGGTGGGCCGGATCTCCCGTTCCAGGCCACGTGTCCACAGCGAGTACTCGCTTTGCAGAGCGGCGACCGGCGCTGTCGCACAGGCCCGGCGCAGCGTGCTGGCACTTACCTCCGACAGGCCGATGTAGCGCACCTTGCCTTCGGTCACCAGCTCGCCCATGGCACCGACGGTGTCCTCGATGGGGACGGCCGGGTTGCGACGGTGCAGGTAGTAGAGGTCGATGTGGTCCACCCCGAGTCGGCGCAGTGAGGCGGTGCAGGCCCTCTTGGCGTAGGCGGGTGTCGAGTCGACCCGTCGCGCCCTGTGGTCACCGGAACGTACGACGCCGAACTTGGATGCCAGGAAGACCTCGTCGCGGCGTTTCGCGACGGCTCGTCCCACCAACTCCTCGTTGGTGTACGGGCCGTACATGTCGGCGGTGTCGAGGAAGGTGAGGCCCAGGTCGAGAGCCCGGTGGATCGTGGCGATCGACTCGGACTCCTCGGCTGGGCCGTAGAAGTCGGACATGCCCATGCAGCCCAGGCCCATCGCCGACACCAGGGGGCCATCACGCCCCAGCCGCTTGCGCAGCATCCGAACCTCCTCGTGGGGGTCTTCTCCGCGTTCGCCCTGCCTCCTACCCTCAAGGAAAGCGTCGGTGCACATCCGGAAGGCAGATGTCGATGGCCCTGGACTCCAGGCACGGCTGGTCACAGCAGACCTTCTCCTCCCCCACCGCCTTCCGTCTCCCCTACAGCCCCGACCACGCCGTCCTGGCCCGCCGATTACGTACCGAGGTGCTCGACGGCCACGGTTTCGCCGTGGTGACGGGAACACCGGCCGGCACCATGACCACCGGGGCGGCCCAGGAGTTCGCCACTTCGCTGCTCGGCCACCTCGGCGAACCGCTTCCGCAGGGCCGGGGCCCGGACACCGCCCTGGGGTGGCTGGTCCGCGACGAAGGCGTCTCGGCGTACACCGACGACCGCCGCTTCAGCGAGAACGCCTACACCTCCAAGTCACGCGGCTACCTGCACCTGCACAACGACCGGGCAGTCCAGCCCTTCGGCCAGGAACCCGATGCCATCGCGCTCCTCATGCACCGGAAGGCCCTGCACGGTGGCGCTTCCGTCCTGGCTGACGGCTGGACGGTCCACCGCATACTCCGCGAGTCGGATCCGCACGCACTGGAAGCGCTCAGCACGCCGTACCCCGTGGACCGCCGCCACGTCACACCCCAGGGCGAGAGTCCGGTGGTACGCGTGCCGGTGTTCGAGCAGACCGGCGGCCGCGTCCAGGTCCGATGCAACCTCAAACGCATCGAGACCGCCGCCGAACTGACCGGCGAGCCGATTCCCCCCGAGCAGTGCGCGGCCCTCGAAACCCTGCGCCAAGTGCTGGCCCGCCCGGAACTGAAGGTCACGATCCCGCTGGAGGAGGGCGACTGCCTCGTCATCGACGACCGGCGCGTCCTGCACGGCCGCACGCCCTACGAGGACCACCCCGACGCCGCCCGCCGACGCTGCCTCGTCCGGGTCATGCTGCGGTGCGCACCAGCCCACGGAGCCGCCCGCGAGCCGTAGCCGACCGACCACTGCGGGACCGTCGAGAACGCCGCCTGGAACCACAGCCGAGCGGCTGCCCCCTGGCTCCTGCATCAACCGGAACGATCAGCGTCACGCGAACCCTCGGACCTGGAAGGCAGATCGTGGCTGAGGGAGCCGCTGGCCAGGCCGGCCGTACGGCAGTGCGATCAGCGCGCCGTCGGCCCCCGCCGGACGTCGAGATGCCGCCCGATGGCCCCGTGCGCGCCGGGGTATCACCGGCGTGGCTGGTCCGGCGTTCCTGTTCTCCTGCCCGCGGCCCGGATACCCTCGCGCCGAGCATCTGCGCCGGCTGCGTCAGCCGGGTCCCGACAAGCGAGGGCATGACATGACCAGTCTTGACAGTGCGGCCAAAGCCTCCGCCGCAGCGGCCGGCTACTACGGCACAAGTGATGTCGATGTCTTCTACGGCACCGTGTGGGGCGGCGAGGACATCCACACCGGCGTGTACATCCATCCTCACGAGCCGGTCGCCGTGGCTTCCCGCCGTACCGTCGAAGTCGCAGCGTCGAAGGTCGCCGACCGTCTCGGCACCGGATCCCTTGTGCTCGACCTCGGATCCGGATACGGGGGACCCGCCCGCTACCTGGCCGAGACCTTCGGCTGCCAGGTCGTCGCCCTCAACATCAGCGAGGCCCAGAACGAGCGCCACCGCAAGACCAACACCGAGCGCGGCCTTGACGGGCTCATCGAGGTCGTGACCGGATCGTTCCAGGACATCCCCTCCCCTGACCGGCACTTCGACGTCGTGTGGTCGCAGGAGGCCTTCTGCCACAGCGGAAACCGGGAAGAGCTCCTCTCAGAAGCCGTCCGTGTTCTCAAACCCCAGGGGCACCTCGTCTTCACCGACCTGATGGCAGCCGACCACACCCCGCCCGAGGCGCTGCGCCCTGTGATCGCCCGCCTCCAGGTCGACGAGTTCGCCACCCCCGCCTTCTACCGGCAGCAACTCACCGCCCTGGGGCTGGCCTCGATCGACTTCGACGACCGCAGCGACCAGATGCTCACCCACTACCTCCGCCTCACAGAGGAGACACGGCAGCGGGCGAAGGAACTCCAGGGCCTCATCAGTCCTGCCTACCTGGACGGCCTCCTGAAGAACCTGCCGCTCTGGGTGGAAGCCTGCCGCAAAAACCTGACCAGCTGGGGAATCTTCCACGCGCGCCGCCCCTGACCACTGCCGGGATCGCTGCCAGCGCCGTGGTGATCTCTTCGTCGGTCGGCTGGTACGGGGCTACGTCGGGGTGCGGCATTCGGCCGTTGTCGATCACGCCGGACTCGGTCAGCACGGGGCCCTTCCGGATCGCGTGGCCGCATGTGCCCGAGATGAAGAGCAGACCGCGTTCCCCCTCCTCCACGAAACGCAGATACGGCTGGACCATCACGACCCGGCCCTGGTCCAGCAGTGTCCGGACGTGCCGCTTGGCGTCGGCGTGCTGATCGGGCTCGTAGCGCGCGGTGTCAAGTGCACCCGCGGAAATCGCGGGCTTTACCACCACCGCGCCATACCGGGGTTGGCCACGCAGGGGGTCCCGCAATGCCGTACGAGAAGCGCGTGAACAGAATGGAAATTGCCAGGCGGAGGGCAGAAGGCGCACTGTATCGGCAAGGCGGTAACACGGCTGGCACCTAGGGTGCGCGAACCCCCGCCTTGGGAGCGAACCGGCCGTTCACTGGGCAGGCTCAGGCTCGTCGGCCATGGAACCCACGTGCTCCGGTGCCGCAGCTGGTTGTGCTGGCTGCTCCCGTGACATCCGTACGTGGGAAGAGGAGCCAGGCGACGGATCCGATATCGGCGAGCTTGCCGGCCGCGTTGGCCGGCGGTGTAGGCGGCGAGCTGGGTCGGCAGGTGTGGGCAGGACTCGGTGCGCTGGTGCGTCGGCCATCCCAGCGCGACGAGGACGACGGGCAGCTTTCGACGATCCGTCCGGGAGAGGCGGAGCTGACGCGACTGGAAGAGGGGCCCGCCGGTCCAATGCGGGCCCGAGCACTGAGTGCTGCGCTCGCGATGCGGGCGGCGGCGGACACGGACTTCCACGCACGACTGCAACGGTGGCTCACGCAGGCAACAGCGGGGACGGAGAGACCCGCAACGAGATCAGCGGAGGAACCTTCCATGGTCCGGTTGCACAGGGCCGTGACTTTTCCGGGGCGCCGTTCACCACTCGCACTCAACCCGCGCCGCCGCCGACTCCTCCGGGCGGCTCCGACCCCGGGCAGCGGCCCGCCCCCGGCTTCTTCCGTCTTCACCGGACGCGACCGGGAGATCGGCGAACTACTCCAGGCTTGAGGTCTTCACCGGCATACCGCTGGTTCCGCGCCCACGACGGTGAACGATTCGCATTCGCCCCCCTCGCCGGGTTGCGGCGTCGTATCGTCGCGGCGACCGCACCGGGTGGAGGGGGCTCCTGGATGACCGCTGACGACGTGAACCGCGCTGCCTGGCAGGAGTACGGCCAGCATCACCTGGACCGGCAGACCAAGCTGCCTGAGGTGGAGCGAATCGACTGGGCGGGCTGGGGCACAGGTCCCGGGTCCGAGTTGCTGGGTGTGGTTGCCGGGCTCCGCGCCCTGGACCTCGGGAGCGGTGTTGGCCGGCACGCGGCGCATCTGGTGCGTGACCACGGCGCCGTGGTGGACGCCATCGACGCATCCGCCACCCAGCACCAGCGGGCCCGAGACCGCTACCCGAACGTGCCGGGGCTGACCCTGCTGCACGGGGACGCCGTGGAGCATCTGGCCCGAGCCGAGCCCTACGACCTGATCTATGCCGTCAGCGTCTTCCCGTTCACGGACCCCGCGCTGATGGTCCCGGCCGTGGCCCAAGGCCTGGGCCCGAGGGGGCGACTGGTGTTCTCCGCCCTGCACACCAGCGTCACCGGGCAGGGCCCGGCGAACGAGGTGGTTGCCCGGCGGGAGCTGATCCGGCTCACGGGCGGCGTGGACATCCCGACGGACATGTATGTGCTGGACTCCCCGGTGTGGGCCGGGCTACTCACGGACGCCGGGCTCGTCGTCGACGATGTCCTGACGCTGGACCGCGAAGGCGAGTCGCCGGTGTCGTTCCGAGTGTTCAGTGCCCACCGCCCCTAGCTGACCCTGTCGGGATCAGTAGGCCAGCGTGCCGGGGTGCACAGCTGTTCCGGAGACGGTGCCTGGCGGCATGGCGCATGCTTGGGCCAGCGGCATCGTGGGGGCTGGGGGTCGGCGTGAGCGGTGGCAGGCGTACGCGGGCGGTTTCGATGGTGAGCGGGTCCGCGGCGGCGGCGACGTGCGCGCTGGGGGTTGTGACGAACTACGCCGCGAGCGCCGTGCCGGACTGGGCGTCCCGTCCGTGGGTGGTGTGGTCGGTTTTCGGTGTGCTGGCTGTGGGTGCGGTCGTCTTGGATCTGGTCAGCCGCCGTCTGGACGCCGTTGGGTCCGCGAGGATTGCTGCGCCGCGCAGGTTGGTGCCGTTGGGGCGGGTGCCGGTCGCCGGCATGGCCTCCTTGCGTGCGCCCCAGGGCGCAGGCGCCGTCCGCGGTCGTTACGACGAACTGGATTCGCTGCGTCGGCTGCTGGCCCGGCCCGAGGGCAAGTTCGCCGTGCTGTGCGGGGTCGGGGGAATCGGCAAGACCACGTTGGCCGCTGCTCTGGCTGATGTCGCGCGCGCGGAAGGGCGGAGCGTGTTCTGGATCCGCTGGCGCGACCCAGAGGAGCTGGCGGAGCAGATGACCCGTGCGGCGCTGGCCTGCGGCCTTCCCGAGGCCCGGCTCGAGGAGGCCCGAGCGGGTCGGGCCGGGCTGCCGGATGTGGTGTGGGAGCAGTTGGATCGGGCCTCCGCATGGCTGTTGGTCATCGACAACGTCGACACCCCTCAGGCCGTCGGTCCTGATGGGGAGGAGGTGGCCTCCTACCGGGGATGGATCCGGCCGGGCGGCCGGGGCCTGCTGCTGGTCACCAGCCGGAACACCGACCTCGCGGTGTGGGGCACCCGGGCCGTCCTCCACCACGTCGCCCCGCTGGAGCCCTCAGCCGGCGGCCAGGTCCTCCGGGACGCGGCACCCCAGGCGGGGACTGCCGACGAGGCACGGGCACTTGCGGACCGGCTGGGTGGCCTGCCGCTGGCCCTCCACGCCGTGGGCCGCTATCTGGCTGCCCCCGGCAGCCGCCACCGCAGCTTCACCGCCTACACCGCCGCTCTCGACACACAGCTCGGCACGCTGCTCGGCGCAGCGCAGCTCCGGGCGGTTGACCCGGACGTCGGACGGACCCTCGTGCGCCACACGTGGGAGCTGTCCCTGGACCAACTGGCCGCTGACGGAAACCCCCTCGCACGGCCGGTGCTGCGGCTGCTGTCCCTCCTGGCAGCCGCCCCCGTCCCCATCTCGCTCCTCACACCCGAGCTCGTCACCGATGCCACCAGGCAGCAGACCGGCGTGATCGAAGTGGAGGCCGCGCTCAACGGCCTGCACACCTACGGCCTCGTCGAAACGCCCATCAGCCACGACGGTCAACCCGTCCTCGGACAACTCGTCCTGCACCCCCTGGTGCGCGAGATCACCGCCCACACCCACATCACAGAATCCACAGAGCCGAGCCGCTACCAGCTGGCGCTCACGGGCCGCCTGATCCAGGCAGCCCAGGGGGTGAGGGGTGCCCGGACTGAGGACTGGGACGCGGCTCGTCTCCTCGCCCCTCACCTCCTGATCGCCGCAACGCACTCCGTCAATGAGAACAACCGCCGCCTCGCCGACGCCGTCGATCACATCAGCCAGTCCCTCACAGCTGCGGGCGATTACGGCAGCGTGCTTCAGCTGCGTCAGGCCGCGCACGAGATCACCGTCCGATCCTTGGGCCCCGACCATTCCGAAACCCTCAACAGCCGCAACGACCTCGCCAACGCGCTCGACCTCTTCGGTCGGCACCAGGAGGCCGCGGACCTTCACCATCAGGTCCTCGCTGCCCGTGAACGCATTCTCCCCGCCGACCACCCCGATACCCTGCTCAGCCGCAGCAACCTCGCCAACGCGCTGGACCACCTCGGCCAGCACCAAGAGGCTGCGGACCACCACCGGTACATCCTGGCCGCGCGTGACCGGATCCTCGGCACCGACAACGTGCACACCCTGCACAGCCGCAACAACCTCGGCCTCGCACTCGGCTACCTCGGACGGCACCAAGAATCAGCCGACCTCCACCGCGAGGCGCTCGCCGGCTACGAACGCGTCCTCGGCGCCGGTCACCCCGACAGCCTGAACAGCCGCAACAACCTCGCGCTCGCGCTCGACCACCTCGGCCAGCACCGGGAAGCAGCCGACCTCCACCGGCAGGTCCTCAGCGCCTACGAACGCACCCTCGGCCCGGAGCACCCCGACACCCTTCACAGTCGAGACAACCTCGGCCTCGCGCTCGACCACCTCGGCCAGCACCGGGAAGCAGCCGACCTCCACCGGCAGGTCCTCAGCGCCTACGAACGCACCCTCGGCCCCGACCACCCCAGCACCCTGACCAGCCGCAACAACCTCGGCCTCGCACTCGACCACCTCGGCCACCACCAGGAAGCGGCCGACCTCCACCAGGGCGTGCTCACCACCCGCGAACGCATCCTCGGACCCGCCCACCCCGACACCCAGCGCAGCCGCAGCAACCTCACAGCGGCACTGCGTGCTGGGGGGCGTTCTGGGACCAGGATGCGACCTGGCAGAAGGGGTGGGTTCTTCAGACCCAGTTGAGGGGCGAAGTTCGCATGGCTGTGCGGACCGCTCAATCTGTCGGTCAGGCGACTTCGCTCGCGGGCACACGGCAGCGCGGCTGCAGCGTGCCGGACCGGCGGACGACCCCGAGGCGGCAGGGAAGGCGTTGGCGGCGGAACTTCTCGACACCAGGGCTGAGGTCATTCTTCGGGACGTCCGGGACCGGCTGGCGGCACGGTAACGGGCAGAGGAGGAAACGGTCAGCACAGCACGTCGCCATCGCTGCAGAAGCCGCGCACGGGGGCAGGTCCTGCACACCCAGCCCGATCGTCGGACCGCTGATGGCCGACGAAGAGATTCGTGGCCCGCAGTGCATCGGATCCGGTGTGGGACGTGGACGCCCCGCCATGCCGATTCCAGGCGGGTGGCGCCAGCCGCCAAGAGCCGTTCCCGGAAGCCGGCCTCCGCTGCTTCGGGGCTTCGGGGCTTCGGGGCTTCGGCGAGCGCAGACTCGGCAGAGTCCCCGACCTTGCTGAAGATTGGCCGGGCGGGGGGGTCACGAGATGCCCGGCGGCGCACCGCACCGCGTGCGGCGAGGAGTTCCCCGGCCAGGAACTTTCGAGGAGCTGGGCACCGGCATCAGCCAGGCGGGCTCGGAACGCCTTCTCCGCGCGTAACGAGTGTGCGGGGCGCGCTGGTTGCACGCTTTCCCCCAAGTCGTGGGAGCCCTACGGTAGGCGCGAGACTGCCCGTCGGCACTTCCTGTCCCCCCGATGGAGTGGGTATCGGACCAGGGCGTCGGGAGGGCAAAGGTCGTGCCCCGTCCTCCGGGCAGGGCGGGGCACGCGGGTCCGATAAGCACAACCGTCCCAAGCCGCAGCAAGCCCGTGCATCCCAGGCCACTGCTTCGGCTGTCGCACCGTCGGCACGCAACGCCTCCACGATCAGTGGGAGATCGGCGTCCCGTTCCATGCCGGACTCGCTGGTCACGATCGCGATCCTGGCTGTGCCCACCTGACTCTCCCCCGTCGTAACCCGTCGGACCCTTGCAGCCCAAACGGGACTGTCTCCGCAGCGCAGGCCGGCCTCGCTCATCACAGCTGAGCACTGGCTGCTGCATCGCGCCAGACGGCGGGCAGCGCGAAACGGGTGATTGGCAGCCGGCCCACGGCTCCCGCGCTGGTACGCGTCCCTCGGCACGGCGTCCCGCCCTCCCGGGTCCCAGCCACGACGGCACCCCAGCAGAACCCGGCGGCTACATCGCTCCCCCGGGCGTGCCGCGCGATCCCGCTCACGTGACCGGCGTGAGCTGCGAGACGGCTCTCGGCGGGTGACCGAGAAGCACATCGTGACCTGCGGAGATGCCGGTCGTTCCGACATGTGGCGCGATCCCTGCCGACCGGCCATGAGGGGGGTACTGTCGTCCGGTCACAGACGGCAATCGGATCGCCTGTCCAAACCCAAAGGAACCAATATGACCGATTTGAACTCACTGCGGGCAAGCCTTGCGTCAGGTGAGCACGAGTTCGCCGAGACTCTGGCCTTCGTCGCCGCGCACTACGACTATCAGCCGCAGGCGTTCCGCAACGGGGAGCTGGAAAACGCCGCAGGCGAGAACGAGGGTTCCTGCAAGACCCTGGGACTGGCCCTGCTGGAAGGACTGAGCGACCAGGAGGCGCTGCTGGCATTCGGTGAGCACTACCGCAGTGTGCTGGCGACGCCGAACGACACTGATCACGCCAACATTCGCAACCTCATGGCCCATGGCCTGGGCGGGGTGACCTTCGCCGGGCAACCGTTGACCCGCAAGAGCTGAACGGCGAGATCCGGGCGAGCACCGTCACCGGCTTCTTCCTCATGAGCGCGGGGTTGGCCCGGGTGCCTGGAGGGGTCGGGAGGGGCAGGCGGGCCGGCTCGCAGGACAAGAACCGCGCCGCGGCCGGGGCCTGCCGCACGGCTCAACCAGGTCCTACTGCGGTTTGCGGTGCCGGCCGGGCTGCTTCTTGGGCGCGGTCCGTTCCTGTTCCTGCGGCTGGGGGGCGGGGTTGAGGACGCGGCAGGCAGCAGCGTAGTCCTCGACCACGACAACGGGCACCCACTGGAAGCCGTCCCACTCCAGGATGAGGCGCGGGGCCCCGGGGTCGACGTGGGCAGCTCTCTGCGTACCTGGGCCAAGGGTGACGGCCTTCAGCTCGCCGGGCCTGCGCATCCGGCCCTCGCGGCGCGCGGCCCACTGGTCGAGCGGTTCGTCTTCGGGGTTCATCGTCGTACCTCCGTCGAGCAGGTGCAGCACCTTACCGCGCCGCCGCGAACCCGCCCCTCCCCGACGAGGCCGGCAGGGCAGGACGGCCACCGCCCTGCCTGGGTTCACGGCCACCCTCCACAAGCCCGACGCCGCAGGGGTACGGGCCCTTCTGTGTTCCCTGCGGACTCTCAGCCCGATGAGGGCTCTTCGACGAGAACGCTCGAGCTCGAACCGGGGGCGGCCTTCCGTCTGTTCAGGGCGCGCGGCTCCGCCCGGGCGATGCGGCTGCTCAGCGCGTGAGGATGACGCGCTGGCACACCCGTAGGTCGCTGGTCGCGGTGGCGAGCGGGAAGTCCGCGACGTCTGCACGTGTGATCCTCCCTCGGACGCGTCCTTTGGCTGCCTCCAGCGGGATCGTCTTGTAGTCGCCGGTGGTCTGGCCGTTGCTGAACAGCACGGGCAGGGCGATGGTCCAGGCGCGGTCGCCGCGGGCGATGGTGTCATCGGCGATGCCCTTGTCCGTCATGAGCGGGCCCATCAGCAGCTTCGAAGCGATGGCCTGGAGGAGGGGCTGGTGCCGGACGGTGTCGCCGGAGCCGAGGGCCGAGAGCCGGACGAGGCGTTCCACGCCGGCTGCGGCCATGGCTTCCATGACGGGGCCGG
This sequence comes from Streptomyces sp. NPDC037421, assembly GCF_055602105.1. Lineage (NCBI taxonomy): Bacteria > Bacillati > Actinomycetota > Actinomycetes > Kitasatosporales > Streptomycetaceae > Streptomyces > Streptomyces sp. NPDC037421. The sequence goes on along the minus strand of NZ_JBVJWV010000024.1, from coordinate 69,504 downwards.
CCGTGCGGGTGGCGAGAGTGGACTTGTAGTCCTTGCCCGGTCCCAGGGCACAGATGAGGGCTTGGCCGCCCCGGATCGCTCCTCGATGTACGTGGCGGAGGCGGCGTCGCCGATGACCACGGTTACGCGCTCGTCGTCGCGCGGTGGCAGCCGGGCTGCGTCACGGACCAGTGCCGTGACGCGGTGCCCGGCTGCGAGGGCCTGCTGGAGTACCTGCCGGCCGATCGGCCCGTGGCGCCGAGGACGGTGAGCTGCATGATCAGCCTCCTTCGGGGTAGTACGGGTCGGCCCCCATCGGGCGAGGGGTCGTACCGAGCCGGGGCTGCCTGAGGCGGCGCCCGGAGATGCCTGCCATCAGTCTTGCGGCGGTAGACGGGCGACGGGGCCATCGCGTCCCCTCTTTCGCACGCACGTGGGAGGCGTCCACGCACGCGCGACTCCTCCGGCGTTCAGCCAGCGCTCCAGGCGCCGCCAGCAGGTCTGCCCGGCGGGTGTGCTGGTCCTCGGCTCGGCCGGGTGGATCGACCAGTGGCGGGAGTCGGGCCGGCCCCTGTCCGAGTGCGCCAGGGCGGCTGCGGCGACGGGTGGAGGCCGTCTTCGTGAGTGGCCGTGCGAGGCGGTCGTGGTTCCGGCAGCCGATGACCGGCCTTTGACGGTGCGGGCGAGCACCTCACCGTCTCCGTTCGACGGGAAACCGACGATCGCGGCCCTGGAGGTCAGTCCCGGTCTTCCGTGGCCGGGGACCGCAGACCGGTCGGTACCGGTAAGGCTCGGGGACCTGCCCGTCGACCGGTGCGGCATGGTTGTCGGCGACGCCGCGGGGCTGGACGCGTGGACGGGAACGGACGACGAGCCGGCCGACGGGCTCGCCGACGTCTTCTACTGGGGCCTGCACGCTGACGACGTGCATGCGCAGTTCGGTGGTGAGCGGATCGCCCGGTACGGCGTCAACGGGCCACACGGACGGCTGGACAGCCTTCTTGGGATCAGTGCCGGCATCGTAAGACCATGGGAACAGCAGGAGCGACACCTGGACCGGAGACCTCAACGCGGAGCGGTCTCACGACTCTGGGTGAGGCGGCGTGCCGTTATCGGGCGGATGAGATCCCGCCAGAGGACCTGCCGGTGATTGCCGCTGAGGCACTCGCGGCTGGGCTGGACAGCCCGACGCTGTGTGAGCTCGCTGGTTGGCCGCGCCACGCGGATACCCGCGACATTCGTGATGCGTTCGAGCAAGCACTCGCCGAGTGCGGCATCGACTTGCCTGATCCGGGGGTGGCCCGGCGCCACGCTCTGCGCCGACTGGCGGCGAGATTCGTCGACGGAGAAGCCGCTCTCGCCGACCTGGTGACGGACGACTCGTGGGAGACCGAAGCCGAAACGGCGGAGGAGCGAGCATTCGCGTCGCCGATCCCGCCGTGCGGATGCTGCATCGAGCACACGGTGGGGCTTGCGGAGCGGACGTGGGTAGCCGAACTGCGGATCGCCGCGCTCGCCTTGGCGTCCTCTGCGCCGATCCGCCCCGGCTGCTGACCCTGCAAGGAGGGTCTCCTGCCGCTGGTCTGCACGCCCATTGGTGACGATCACACAGGGCAGCCCGGCACCCCTGAATGCGGGTTCCTGGTCGATCAGGCTGTTGTCGAGATCCACGGCCGGCAAGGACGCCCGGTTGAGAATCAGGGGTGCAGGGTCATGGGCGCAGTACGGCGCTGTCGTAGGCGGGAGTGGGCCTGCCACACTGCGCCTCGCCGTGCCGGCCGGGCTACGAGACCGTCACGGGCGGTCCTGGGGAGCGTCCGTCGGGTACGACGGCGCAGGCGCCGCCACCTCGTTGTAAGCCTTCCAGATCAGCGGCGGGAGGGCGCTGCCGCGCTCGGAATCGGGGCCGCCCACGCCCTGCATGGGCAGCAGTTGCGGGACGTCGGGTTTCGTGCGGAACATCGCGACCGAGGTGCTCAGTTCCGGCGTCGCCCCGATGAACCAGGCCGCGTTCATACGGTCGTTCGGGCCGGTCTTGCCTGCGCAGGACGGGACGGAGGTCCACTGGCCCTTCGGCGGTCCGACGGCGCTCCAGGCCACCTGGCGGAGCGCCGTGCCGACCGTCGCGGCTGCTTCGGAGCTCATGGCCCGACGCGATTTGGTCTGGCCGAAGCCCTCCACCGCGACGTCGTTCCGCTCGACCTTGGTCACCGAGTAGGGCTCGGTGGCCCGGCCCTGGTTGACGAAGGTCGTATAGGCGCTGGCCAGCCGGACGGCGCTGGGGGTGGAGGTACCGATGGAGAAGGTCGGCTCCAGCTTTGCCATGCTCTCCTCCCGCAGTCCCGACGCGACCGCGAGCTCCTTGACCTTCTTCAACCCGGTCTTCTTGCCGCTCTCCACGAACGGCGTGTGGTCGGAGTTCACCAGCGCCGCTTGGAGGTTCGCGGATGTCGTCGCCGGCCCTGTCGGCGTGGGCTTCAGGGGGTCCGGGGCAGCGCCCTCGGCTGAGCGTTCCCCGCCTTCGAGCTCCTTCTCCATCGCGGCGGCGTACACGAAGGGTTTGAAGGCCGAGGCCGCAGGCACGCCTGAGGTGTCCGCGTTGTTGGTGAAGTGCTCGACCGCGTCGGAGCCGCCGTAGACCGCGACGATCGCTCCGTCCTTGGGGCGTATCGAGGCGGCGCCGACCTGCACGTATTGGTCTTCCGCGCGCTTCTTCGGGTCCAGTCGGTCCGCGCGCACCTGCTCGACGGCCTTGGCCAGCGCGAGCACCTTGTCCTTCTCGAAGGTGGTGTGGACGCTGTAGCCGCCACCGGCCAGATCCTTGCCCGAGATCCCGCCGCGGCTCTTGAGGTACTTGTTGGCGATGTCGACGAGGTAGCCGGTCTGCCCGGCCTGGCTGGTCGGCTTGACCGGAGGCTTCGGCTCGGGGAACTCCGTGTACTTCGCGCGCTCCTCGGCGCTCATCGAACCCGTGTCGACCTGACGGTCCAGGATCCAGCTCCAGCGGTCCTCGGCGCGTTGGCGGTTGTCGGCGCTGAGGGACGGGTCGAAGCTTTCCGCGCCCTTGAGTACGGCGGCCAGCAGCGCGCCCTGGCTGGGGTTCAGATCCTTGGCGGGGATGCCGTAGTACGCGTACGCGGCGGCCTGGACGCCGTACGCGTCGCGGCCGAACCAGGAGGTGTTGAGGTACCCCTCAAGGATCTCCGTCTTGGGCCGCTGGTTGCTGACCTTGAGGGAGAGGAAGAGTTCCTTGACCTTTCGCTGGACGGTCTGGTCCTGGCTCAGATAGGTGTTCTTCACGTACTGCTGGGTGATCGTCGAGCCGCCCTGGGTCTCCTTGCCCTTGACGATGTTGACGGCGGCGCGGCCGATGCCCGTCACCGAGACGCCCGAGTCGCTGTAGAAGTCCGCGTTCTCCGCCGCGATGACGGCGCGCTGGACGGAGTCGGGCACCTGGGAGAGCTTCACGTCCTGCCGGTTCACATCGCCGACGCTCACCATCCGGCTGCCGTCCGCCCAGTAGTAGACGGTGCCCTGCCGGCTCGCCGAGTCGTGCGGGTCCGGGATCTCGACCTGTATGTAGACGGCGGTGAAGAGGCCGGCGAGGGCGCCGGTGAAGAGCAGGAACAGGCCGGAGGTCAGCTTCCAGGAGGGCGTCCAGCGCCGCCGGCCCCGCCGACCGCGCCTGGGGTAGTCGATGAGGGGGCGACGGGCCTTCCGGGCGGCTCTCCTGCGGCTCTTCGTTCGGCGCGTGGGGCGTCGTCTGCGCCGCGGGCCTTCCCGCCGCTCCGGGCTTGCGGTGTCGTCCCTGCTGTCCGTGCGGTCCGCGCGGCGTTTGTGGGGGAGCCTCATGGGGGGTGCGGAACTCCTCGATCACGAGCCGTCATTTCGGGGGTGTCGACGGACTCGATCGGAAGGATGATCGGACCGTGTCCCCGGGCTGGGCCGTTTATGGATCTCCATGGACCTTCATGGACGACACGGGGACTTGGGGTGCGCAGATCATCAGATCGTCTGTTTGGCATCGGTCTGGCGGGTTCCAGGGTCCTCGCCGAATCGGCGGGCACCCTCGGGCGCCGACTGCGGGGGGCTTCGTCCTGCGGCGCGGCCGGGACGCCTCGACCCGAGCCGCCCGCTGACGGGCCGGAAAGGGCTCAGCGCATCCCGATCGGCACTATCCTGCCTGGCTGCCCAGCCCCAGCAGGTAGGAGATGCGCGGGCGTTGGGGCGGATTCCCCCGCATCATGTCCGTCAGACTCGCATAGCTTCGCCCGTCGACGACCACCGGACTTCCGGTACCCCCGTTCCTCGTCCGGAAGGCCAGTCGGGTCAATGGTGCCCACCGGTTCTCCAACGCGATTCCGAACGATCCCAGGGTCGTCTGCCAGCCGTATCCGTCCGATTCGCCGCCGTTCCTGATGGTGTTCGAGATGCGGTTCTGGATCCACCCGAAGCGGGCTGCCTCCGAAGTGGCCTGGACTATGTTCGCGAGGTTCAGCCGGTAGTTGTAACGGGTGTTGTAGGTGAACCCGGTGAGTCCCATGAACTGGTTGCGCAGGTTCGGCCCGGTGTACACGGTGTTCGCACGGGCGTCGTCGGCGTCCAGGCCGCCGTTCTGGTAGCTCCCCGAGTAGATGGTCGTGAAGAGCTGATCGCCATTCCCGAAGTTCCGTACCAGGTGGGACTGGGCGTCGCTGAACCGGTAGTTGCGACCCGCCATCCTGAAGCCGTCCAGGTAGAGGTTGTCCGTGCGGTAGAACAGGCTGAGGAACTGGTTGCCGTTGTCCGTGACCCGTATCTCGATGTAGCGCCCTGTTTCAGCCTCGGTCCTGCCGAGAACACCGCCGTGATCGGCATCGACCGTGTAGCCCGCCAGATGGCGGAGCTCCCTCAGCATGTCGTCGTAGCGCTGGGCCGCCAGAGGGCCTCCTTGCTGGAGGCTGGTGATGTCCCAGGACATGACGGTCCATATCCGGGACGTGGTCGCGCGAGCGGGCGGGGCCGTGGTCAGCTGGAGCAGACCCAGCAGCGCGACAAGGGCGGCGAGGGCCGCCCTGGGCACCTTCAAGGACAGCAGGTTCAAGGCCGTGCCTCTCTTCGGGAACCGGCCCGTGTCGGAGGACGAAACGGAACGGGCCGGGCTTGTGGAGAATCCCATGCTGACCACGGCCGCTAACACTCCACTGACTCCCTCCTAACGCCTCCGTCGGGCATGGGAGTCGTTCCCGCGGGGGTGGGCGGTATGACAGACAGTTCCGACTCCGTTTCCGCGGAGGGAATCGACCGCCAGGTGACAGGGCGCGCCCTCGGTCCGCCCCTTGAGTGAGGCCTGGCAGACGAGGAGCGCCTGCCCGTCCGCGAGGAGTTCCGCCGGACACCCACGCGGAGCGATGCGCCTTCGGCGATGACAGGGCCCGCCCGGCACTACACACTTGTGCTGAACCAGGCGGTGGGGAGGCGCTGATGGGCCGGGCTCTTCGTATCGGCATGCCGGCGGGTGTCGTGGTGCTGGTGGCATGTGCACCGCTGTACGCCCCTTACTACTCCACCGTCCTGGTGTGGGAGCTGCGCAAGCTCTTCGCCTGGCTGGCCCTGCCGCTGCTGGCCGTGGCGTTCGTCGCGCTGGCGGGGCTCGTGCGGTGGCTCATGCGCAGGCTGCGGGGCAAGGCCGGTGCCGGGTCGGGCGGTGTGGCGGGGGTGCTCGGCTGCCTGGGGGCCGTCGTCGGCCTCGCGCTCGCCGTCTGGTGGCTGGTGTACGGCGCGTACCTGCAGGACCGCGGCTATATGGAGGCCACGCGGGTGGTGACCGAGCCGGTGCCCGCGCTGGCGCCCCGCGCCCCCTACCTCGTCGGCAAGGCACAGGCCGCCCCGCACCTGGGCGATGTCACCGGTGAGATCTCGGACATCACGTACCTGCCCGACTCGGACCGCTTCACCACCCTCGTCGAGCGCAGCGGCTGGCTCTCCGGGTACGAGGTCGGCCTCGTACAGGATGTTCCGCTCGGCGGTACCAGCCGTTCGCGGCAGCGCTGTCCGTTCGACGTGGACGTGGCGGACGCACGCATGGGCGGCTGGTTCGGTCACAACCTGGGCCGGAAGATCTCCGCCCAGGAGCGCTGGGTCCGCTTCGAGGCCCAGGACGCCTACGTGACCTGCTCGGGCGATACGCCCATCGTGGTCGTACCCCTCAAGAGGCAGACCGGGGTTCTGGTCGTGACGGAACGTCCCGCAGGAGTCGCGCTCTACGACGGCCGGACGGGCGAGGTCACCATCACCACGGAGACGGACACCGTCCCCGGCCCGTCCTACCCGCTGAGCCTCGCCGCCCGTCAGCGGGAGGCGGTCGCCGCCGTCGGCGGCTTCGCCGACTGGTGGTTCGAACGCAGCGGCTGGGACGCCTCGGAAGACGGCGCGAACGAGGGGAACGAATCGGAGTTCACCTTGCGCCACGGCGATTCGAGCGGACGCAGCGTCTACGTCACGCCCCTCACACCGCAGGGCGAGGCCAGCTCGGTCGTCGCCGTCGCGACGGTGCCCGCCCGCCATCAGGGCAGCGGGCTGGCACCCCTGACCGTCCACCGGCTCGATCCGACCTGGTCCTCGCCGAAGGCGGTCATCGCGCTGATCAAGGCCGAGTACCGGGACGTCTGCTGCTACAACGACGACAGGGTGTTCGAGGTGGTCCCCACGGGCGGCACCACCTGGACCGCCACGATCGGCAGCGAGCAGGACATCCGCTACCGGGTGGAGGGCAGGGGCCAGGTCGCGGGCCGCGAGGCGACCTGTCTGAAGGCCGCCGACGGCACGCTGATCCGGTGTGCGTTCGCGGCGCCCGGCTCACCGGAGGAGCAAGAGCTCAAGCGGCGCGAGGAGCAGGCGAAGGGCAAACCCCGGGCCGGCCCACCGGACCTCGGCGACCTCACCGCCTACACCCCCGAGCAGTTGGCCGAGCTCAACCGTCGTGTCAACGAAGAGGTCAACCGCCGGCTCAAGGGCTGACAGGAGCCGTCCTGCGACCGGCCTCTGACGTCCAGGCGCTTGCCCGTCACGGCGCGGTACAGGTGTGCGCCCCCGGGTACGGTGCCGGCGGCCGCCGGGGCGGCCTGGGCGGGGGTGACGCCCGCGAAGAGGCAGGTGGAAGCGGTGAAGGCCCCGGCGCTGTTCCGTCTGGCGCACCTGACAGCCGCGGCGGGCGTCGTGCTCAAGGACCGGGTGGACGGCCGGAGCGTGGCCCTGTTGGCCTGTGTCCGCGCCCTCTCGGTGGTTCTCTACGTGCCCGCCCTCGTACGCGCTGGTTCTCCGGTCCGGGGGTCTGGGCCGACGTACCGGTCACCGGGTGCGGTCTCCCGTGGATCGCCGTCGCCGTCGCCGTCATCGGTGAGGGGGAGGCCGTGGCACCGCACGGCTGGTTGATGGTGCAGAGCCTGTCGGCTGCCGCGGCCGCGGTGGTCGCGTTCGGGTGGCGTGGCACCGTCCTCGTCCTCGTACTGCTGCCAGCCACCTCGCCGGCTCTGCACGGGGCGGTGCCGGACGCACGGGCCGCGCTGGAGGAGGCCGTGCACCGGGCGGAGGGTCTCGGGCTCACTCTGAAGGCGCAGTACCATGCCGTGCCGGACCTGCCCCGGGAGGTCGCCGAAGCCCTCGCTGCCGCGGTTTCCGATGCCCTGGACAACGTGGGCAGGCATCCGGGCACCGACACGGCCCATGTGAACTGGCCCGAAGGGTGCACGAGGACGGTCTCCACTCGTGCACCCCCAGGGGCGGTGGTCGCGGGTTCCTACGTGGTTCGCGGCGCGGATTCCCGCGGGGCCGGCGGGTGGCACGCGGCGCGGGTGCCGTCTTCCTCCGTGCGCGGCCAGTAGCGTCCTTCGAGGGCCTCCGCGCTGCGGTTGAGCCGGACCAGGGCGTCCTCCAGCTCGCGTACCTCCTCGGGGGACCAGTCGGCTACGACCCGGGCCAGGCAGGACCGGTTGACCTCCCGGTCTCCGGTGAGCCGGCGCCCGCCCTCGGCGGTGATGCGCAGTTTGCGGGCCATGCCGCCGTCCGGGTCGGCGACGCGTTCGGCCAGTCCGCAGCGCAGCAGTGCGGCCGTCTGGCGGTTCACGGTCGAGGTGTCGAGCCCGAAGGCCTCTGCCAGCTGGCCGATGGACATGGGGCCCTGGGTGTCGATCCGGCTGAGCAGCAGGTACGCCGACCGCTCCAGGCGCTCGGGGTCCCGCTCGCGCCGGGCAAGCACCTGGTGCCGCGAGAGCAGCATCAGCTCCCGCTCCAGTTTCTCCAGCACTGCGCCTCCCGCTCCTTCCGGCGCTCCATTATCGCCGACCCGTGGACCGGCGGATGCTGCTGCAATATGCATGATACATAGCATGTGTATTATGCACTTCTCGTTGCCACCCGACGAGCCACAGCCTCAACCCGGAGGACCCGCATGACCGTCACCACGTCCACCGCCTCCCGCGCGGCCGAGATCCTCTCCCGGCCCGTCACGCTGAACGGCCTGACCGTCCCCAACCGCATCGCGATGGCTCCGATGACGCGGATGTTCTCCCCCGGCGGCGTGCCCGGCGAGGACGTGCTGGCGTACTACGCCAGCCGGGCCGCCGCGGGCGTGGGCCTGATCATCACCGAGGGCACCTACGTCGGCCACGAGTCCGCCGGGCAGAGCGACCGGGTGCCGCGGTTCCACGGCGAGGAGCAGCTGGCGGGGTGGGCGAAGGTCGCCGCGGCCGTGCACGAGGCGGGCGGCACGATCGTGCCCCAGCTGTGGCACATAGGCATGGTGCGCAAGCAGGGTGAGGCGCCGTACGCCGACGCGCCCGCCGTCGGCCCCTCCGGCATCCGCGTCGACGGCACCGAGGGGACCGGCAAGGCGATGACCCGCGCCGACCTCGACGACGTCATCGGCGCGTTCGCCGACGCCGCCGCGGAGGCCGAGCGGATCGGCTTCGACGGCGTCGAACTGCACGGCGCCCACGGCTACCTGATCGACCAGTTCCTGTGGGAGCGGACCAACCGCCGCAGCGACGCCTACGGCGGCGACGCGGTCGCCCGTACGAAGTTCGCCGCGGAGGTCGTGGCCGCGGTCCGCGAGCGCGTCTCGGCCGAGTTCCCGGTGATCTTCCGCTACTCGCAGTGGAAGCAGGAGGCCTACGACGGCCGTCTCGCGCAGACCCCGGAGGAGCTGGAGGCGATCCTGGCCCCCCTGGCGGCGGCGGGCGTCGACGTCTTCCACGCCTCCACCCGGCGCTACTGGATCCCGGAGTTCGAGGGCTCGGACCTGAACCTTGCGGGCTGGACCAGGAAGCTCACGGGACGGCCGGCCATCACCGTCGGCTCGGTGGGTCTCGACGGGGACTTCATCCGCTCCTTCGCCGGCGAGGGAGCGGCACTCGGCGACATCGACAACCTGCTGGACCGCATGGAACGCGACGAGTTCGACATGGTCGCGGTCGGCCGGGCGCTGCTCCAGGACCCGCAGTGGGCGGCGAAGGTCCTCGGCAACCGGTTCGACGAGCTGAAGCCGTACGACGCGGCGGCGCTCGGGTCGCTCAGCCGGTAGCCGGTAGCCGTCCGGGCGGCCGGACGGCCGGACGGCCTGACGGCCTGACGGTTTGCCCAAAGACGCCCCGCGATTGCCGGTCCGCCGGCCTCGCGGGGCGTACGCGCTCCGGGCGGCCCCTGCCCGAGCACGGCATCCCGTACCTCCTCGACCGGGCCGGTGAGGGGCGGATCGCTCCCGCATGGCCGAAACCGCGCCTCTCGGTCATGTGCCGCATTGACCCCACAGTGCCTTCGCGGTTGCATGCTCTGGTCCTCCGGCAGGGAACCGGAGGCGAGGGTTTGTCCTGACTGGGGGGAAAATGAGGGGAAACACGAACAGGGTCACCACCAGACGCCTGCGGGCCGCCCTGAGCGCGGCCGTCGCGGTCTGCGCTGTCACGGCGGTGCTGCCCGGAGCCGCCTGGGCCGAGCCCGCGGCAGTGGCGCGCGAGGGCGGGGCCGGTGTCGAGAGGGTCAGTGTCGCGGCCGACGGCACCCAGGGCGACGACGGCTCCGGCGGCGCCTCGATCACGCCGGACGGCCGCCACGTCGTCTTCTCGTCCTCGGCGAGGAACCTCACGGCCGACAGCACGACGGGCGGCGACAGGGTGTTCGTCCGCGACCAGCAGGCGGGGCAGACCAAGCGGTTCGGGGACTACACCCCGCTCCAGCCCCCGGTGATCAGCGGTGACGGAGCATACGTCGCCTATCCCCTGCAGTGGATGAACAACGTACGCATTCGCCAGTATCAGGTGAGCACGGGAAGGACGGTCTCCGCCGACTGCTCGACGTACAGCTGCAGCCAGCCGTCGTTGAGCGCGGACGGCCGCTTCATCGCCCTTGCCATCCTCATCAGGCAAACGTCGTCCAGCCGCCAGCGCATCGAGGTCCACGACGAGAACACCGGCGCCAAGGTGACCGTCGCCGCCTTCGACCACACCCATCCGGCCCGTCCGTCCATCAGCGGCGACGGCCGCTACGTCGCCTACCAGGACGGCAAGGCGGGGGACGTCTTCGTGTGGGACCGGACCACCGGCACCGCCTCCGGCCCGATCGAGGGCCCGTCCGCCGGGGCGACCCTCGTCCAGCTCAGCGACGACGGCAGCACGGTCGTCTACCTCTCGGGCTCCGACACCTACGTCCACGACGTGCGCTCGGGCACCGCCCGACCGGTACCGAACGTGCGGGGCGTGGCCATCGATCCCACCGGCCGCCACCTGCTGTACGCCCCGCACGAGACGACCGGACCCTCACTGGTCCTGCGCGACCTGCAGACCGGCACCGACGAGATCGTCTCGAGCCGGCCCGCCACCGCAGGGACCGACTCGGTCAGCGCCGACGGGCGCGACGTGGTCTTCCAGTCCACGGCCGACGACATCGTGCCCGGCGACACCAACGGCAAGTCGGACGTCTTCGTCCGCCACCTCCTCTGACCGGCCGACCGGCCGGCCGCCGAGCTCTGGTGCAGTGCCCGGAGCGGTCAGGGAAGACGGATCTTGTGCGGTCGCCCGCACACGAGAAAGAATCGCGGCATGCCCAGCGACAGGCTCATGCGCATCCACAGCGCCGAGTTCCAGGCCATGGCCGAGAGGGTCCTGCGGGTCACCGGACTCACCTCCCGCCTGAACGTCCTGCCCTTCGAGGACGAAGAGGGCAGGGCCGAACTGCTGGAACAGATCCTCGGCAAGCCGCTGCCGCCGAGAGTCACCGTCTATCCGCCCTTCTACACGGACCACGGCCTGCACCTCGACCTCGCCGAGCGCGTGTTCATCAACCAGAACTGCACGTTCCTGGACTACGCGGGCATCCGGCTCGGCGAGCGCGTGATGGTCGGCCCGAAGGTCACGTTCATCACCAGCGGCCACCCGGTCGATCCCCAGGAGCGGCGGCTGTACCTCACCGGCGCGCCCATCGACGTCGCGGAGAACGTGTGGATCGGCGCCGGTGCCACGATCCTGCCCGGCGTCAGCATCGGACGTGATGCCGTGATCGCCGCCGGCGCGGTCGTGGCCGATGACGTTCCACCCGCAACTCTGGTGACCGGCGCGAAAGCCACGGTGCGGCGTCAGTGGTGACGGCAGTGGTGCCGAGGGGGGGGGGGGGGGGGGGGGGGGGGGGGGGGGGGGGGGGGGGGGGGGGGGGATCGCCAGGGGGTCCGGCCTTCCAAATTGTTTGGTGGGGGAAACAGCAGAGG
>NZ_JBVJWV010000024.1:12109-57781 GCF_055602105.1 Streptomyces sp. NPDC037421 | reverse complement strand
AAACCAGACGGCGCTCCTTCGGGGGTGCTTGCGTTGCTCCCCATCGCCCGCTTTTCCTCCCCCCCCCCCCCCCGCTCGGTCAGGAGCGCGGCGAGACCTTCACGATGGCCTCGATCTCCACGAGCTGCTCGGGGACCGACAGCTCGGAGACGCCGACGATGGTGTCGGTCGTGCGGTGCTTGCCGACGTACTCCTTGTGCAGCCGTGCCGCCGTGTCGAAGTTCTGGCGCAGGTCCTTGGTGAAGATCTTGATGCTGATGATCTGGCTGCGCGGCACCTTGTAGTGCGCGAGGACCTTGTCCAGGTTCTCGAACGACGTCCGCACCTGCTTCTCGAAGTCGCCGGCGCCCACGAAGTTCCCGGCCGCGTCGTGGGACACCTGCCCCGAGATGTAGATCTCGTCCCCGGCTCTGATGCCCTGCGAGTACCCGTAGGACTCCTCCCACGGCACTCCGAAGGTGAAGTGGTCCCAGCCGCGGCGTGCCTGGTCCTGCGCGCTGGCTCCCTGCAGGCCCGTGAAGGTGATCATCGTGGCCACGACCGCGGCCACCACGGCGCCAATGCCGAACCTGCGCCTTGACTTGGTCATTCCTCTTGTCCTTTCGTCCCCAGTGGAGCCCGGAGCCCTGACGCTGTCAGAGCAGAAGGGAGAACACCTCGAACGGGAATCGAGTGGACGTGAGTCGTGAGGGGCGGAAGCGGCCGGCGCCGCCGTCCGGGCCGTGGCAGGGCCTGGCCTGATCCGGTTCCCTTGGCTGCCGGGGGCGGAGCAGGGCTGGCAGCATCTGCGGATGCTCGGAAAACGTGGTGTTGTCCTGACCGTGGTGGCGGCCGCGTACGGCATGTCCTCCATGGGGGACCAGATGGCGATCGTCTCCCTGACCCTGCGCCTGCACGACCAGGGGCGCTCCGGCGTCGCCATCTCGGCCCTGGTCATCGCCGGTGTGCTGCCGCTGGTCGTGGTCGGACCGCTGGCCGCGCCGCTCGTCGACCGGGTCGAGAGCGGCCGCCTGGTCGTCGCGGTGACGGTTGTGCAGGCTCTGGTCAGCGCGGGGCTCGTGTTCGTGACCGACCTGGTCGTCACGCTCGTACTGCTGGTCCTGCTCGGTGCGGGACTGGCCCTGGCGTCCCCGGCCCTGCTGCTGCTGGTCCCGCGGATCGTCGGTGCCGACGACACCGCTCGCGGCTACGCCCGGCTCGATGCCTTCCGGTCCGCCGGCAACGTGGCCGGGCCGGCGCTGGCAGGTGCCCTGATCGCCGTGTTCGACGTACGGGTCGCGCTGCTGGCGAACACGGCCACCTTCGTGGGCATGGCGGTGGTGCTGTCCTGCCTGGGGGTGCGGCGCGAGCCCGTTCAGGGGCCGGGAGGGAGCTGGCCGGCGCAGGTCCGCGAAGGGGTGCGGGTACTGGGCGGGGACCGGTTGCTGCGTACCGCGATCCTCGCGCTGGCGTCGGCGATCGTGTTCACCGCCGTGCTGAGCGTGGCCCGGGTCTTCTTCATCCGGGACGATCTGAACGTGTCCGGCACCGGGTACGGCTTCCTGGTCAGCGCGCACACCGTCGGGATGCTGGCCTCCTCCACGCTGATCGCCCCGCGGGTCCCGTTGAAGTGGCAGCCGCGGGTCCTGGTCGGGGCCGGGGTGCTGATGGGGACCTCGCTCGCGGTCGGGGCCGCCGTGCCGGTGTTCGCCCTCGCGCTGGTGTCGTTCGCCCTGACCGGCGTCGCCAACTCCCTCCAGGGCCTGGCGATCCGCAACCTCATCCATGCCCGGGTCCCCGAGCAGGTACGGGGCCGGGCCTTCGCCACCTCGGGGGCGACCCTGAACGGAGCCAACCTGCTGGGGACCGCGCTCGGCGGGCCGGCCACGGCGCTGCTCGGCGGGGCCGGGGCCCTGGAGCTGGCGGGGGCGGGGACGCTGCTCGTCACCCTGGCGGGCAGTCCGGTGCTCCTGCGCAACCGCGTCGACGCGGATGTCCCGAAGCGGTCCCGGGCTCCGGAACAGGCCGCCGATCCCGCGCAGGAGTAGGCGCAGGAGCAGGTGGCCGGTTCCCGCTCCTCCGCGTTGACGGGTCGCCGAGGCGTCCCTAGCGTCGAAATTCGACCAGGAATGGTCGAGTACGTCGTGTCTCTGATCTCAGAGGGGGCCAGGCAGGCCCTGCCGCCCGTCAGAGGGGGAAACCCATGTCCAGCACGATCCTTCCCGGCAATCCCGTAATCCGAGAACTGGTGCTCCTGGGCGACTCCGCGCCCGGACGCCGGGGTGAGCGCACCATCGTCGCCCAGTCCCACTGCGAAATCGACCTCGGCTCCGACGAGGCGCTGGAGCGGTGCGTCCAGGCGTTACGCGCCTCCGACGAGCGTCTCGCCGAGCAGTCGGACGGCCCGTACGACTGGCAGCGGACCTGGGTGGAACGCAACGGCCAGGCCGGAGGCAAGGTCATCTTCGACGTGGCCTGGTACAACGAGGAGTTCTTCCAGCAGAAGAAGGACACCTTCCTCGCTCCCGAACACCTCGCGATGTACGCGAACATCGGCGCCGAGGACGGAGCGGTGCAGGTCACCCACTGGCACAAGGTCGACTGACGCACCGCCATGAGCTCGGGGTGGGCCGTCCGCCACAGCCGCGGGCGGCCCTCCCCGACCGCCGTCGGGGTCAGACCTCGATGTACGCGACGACCACCACGGTGCGCAGGGCGGTGACGAAGTACAGGACGCGGACGGCTTCGACTTCGTCGGCGTACTGGCGCAGCCGGGGGCCGAGTGTGTCTCCGGGGATCGGTTCGCCGGCGTCGGGGTCGACCGAGATGACGACCAGGGCACGGTCCAGGGCGTGGAGCTCGGCCTCGCTGGCGAGGCTCTCCAGTTGCTTGGCGGCGGCGTCGGAGAAGGCGATCCGCGCACGGCGACGGTCGTGCGGGGGCGCCATCAGGCGACGGCCGGGCGCTGAGCGACGAGACGGGCCAGCTGGGCTTCGCGCAGCTCCTCCCAGGGGCGGCATTGCGCCGGGTCGGGAAGGCCGTTGGCGGCGATGTCCTCCAGGGCGGCGGCGAACTGGTCGGCCTGGGCGCGGGTCTTCTCCGCGTAGGCACGCACCGCGTCGGCGGCCGCGGGCTCCAGCTGCTGCCGGGCTGCCGTGCCGCCAGGAACCGGCTGGTCGCTCATCATGGCCTCCCTCGCGTGGAACTAAGGTCTCCCCCAACGGTATCGGCCGAGCCGTCCCTGCGGGGAGCACTCCCGGCGACCGTACGGCCACCGCGTGGTGAACGAGTCACCGGTGGCTCAGCGACGACCTCTTACGCCAATCGGGTAAGGGCGGAGGGGCGCGCGCAGTGGGCGGACGGGGCGTGGGCAGAGGACGGAGAGGGAACCCCCACACACTTCGGAGGCGCTTCACATGTCCGTGCTCTTCTTCGACATCGGGGCCACTCTGGCGGATGCCCGGATGGAGCCCGACGGCTCCCTGACTCTGAGGCCACGGCCCCGGGTGGTGGCCGTCCTCGATGCCCTCCGCGGCGTACGCAAGGGCATCATTTCCAACCCCGGACCGGGCGACGGAGCGGCCGAACGGGCGGCGGCGGCCCTCGACGAGGCGTTCCCCGGACGCTTCACGGACGCGGGTCTCGTGCACTGGGGCGTGAAGGACGGCCGCGGGCTCTTCGATCTGGCGGTAGCGAGCGCCGGGGGCGTACCGGCCGACGGCTGTGTGTTCGTCGGCGAGGACGCCCGGGAACGGGGCTTCGCGCGGGAGGCGGGGATGCGTACGGCTCCCCATCCGGTGTTCGCCCTCGCCGCGATGGAGGACCGTCCCGTGCTCTTCGCGCGGATCGGCCTGCCGGACGGGCTCGGCCTGCCGGAGCTGGCCGCGGTGGCGGAGACGACCGAGGCCGTTCCCGTGCACGCGGCCTCGGAGCGGCTCGTGCTGGTGATGGCGAGCGCACTCGGCGCCGAGGTGCTCAAAGGTGCCGGGTTCACGGTGGACCTGCGGGAACCGGTGGAGGACAGGCCGGCCTTCCTGATCCGCGACGACCGTCCGGTCGCGGAGACGGGGCCGGTCGCGGGCTCCGCCGACACCGCGGAGTCGGCGACCGGGCCTGACGGGCGCGGCCTCCGGTAACGGACTCCCGTTCCCCGGGGTGATCGCCCGGCCGTCGAGGCGCCGGCCGGCCGGTTCCGGGAGCTCGGGCGGCAGGTCCGACGACCTCGTTCTCCACCCCCGAGGGCTCGGCCGGGACCGGCACCCGGCGGTGCCACACCCCGGGGGACACGCTCCTCGACGTTCGCCGGGCTGTGGACACGACGGCCTAGGTGTATTGACCCGTAGCGTTGTTCACGCGGCTGATGGGTGGGTGTCCGTCGAGTGCGGTGTGGCAGCGGTGGTGGTCGTAGGTGTGGAGGAAGTCTGCCAGGGCCGCTGTCCGCTCGTCGTTTGAGGTGTAGGGCCGCAGGTAGGCCCATTCCTCGAGCAGGGTGCGGTTGAAGCGTTCGACCTTGCCGTTGGTCTGGGGCCGGTAGGGCCTGATCTTCTTGTGGGCGATGCCGGTCGCGGTCAGGGTCCGGGTGAACAGCTTGGACTTGTAGCAGGCGCCGTTGTCGGTCAGGACGCGTTCGACGGTGATGCCGTGGGCCTGGAAGAACAGCATGCGGCCGGGGCCCGCAAGCAGGGTGAACTACAGAAAGAACCACCGGGTGGCGTGTTCACCGAGCCCGGGGATCACGGGCTGGGACGTTCGCGCGGCGGGTTCACCACCAAGCTGCACCTGGCTGTCGAGCACGGTCAGAAGCCCATGGCGATCGTGGTCACGGCCGGTCAGCGCGGCGACTCGCCTCAGTTCGAGCCCGTGCTGGGGAAGATCCGCGTGGCTCGCATCGGGCCGGGCCGGCCACGCCTCCGCCCCGACCGGGTTCGGGCCGACAAGGCGTACGCCTCCCGCAAGAACCACGCCTACCTGCGCCGACGCGGGATCCGCTGCATCATCCCAGACACAGCCGACCAAAGGCGCAACCGCCGGAAGCTCGGCTCCCGCGGCGGCCGGCCACCGTGATTCGACCCGGCCGACTACCGCGAGCGTCACGCGGTCGAGTGCGGGATCAACCGCCTCAAGAGACATCGCGCTGTCGCCACGCGATACGACAAGCTCGCCGTCCGCTACGAGGCGACCATCCTCGTCGCGACCATTAACGAGTGGCTGTGACCCGTGGTCTCACCCAGCGGGATCCACGTTCCACGCCGCGGGCAGATCGCTCCCGCAGAAGACGCAGACGAAGTCGTCCTCACGCACGATGTTGCCTCGGCACCAGCCCGAGACCCCGGTCTCTGCTTCCTCCTCCCAGGGGTTGCGACAGCCCTTGGGCCTGAACCCGCCCATGCATGTGACCAACAAGCGTTGCTGACTCTCGCTGACAAAGCCAGGCCCGTGTCGCCCGACTACGCCGAAGTCTCGGCCCCTGCGCTGGGGGCGAACCCGCTCCCCTGCTCGGCGAACACCTTGATCGCGGCGCCCAGGAACTCCACCATCCCGGGGTGGTAGGAATCGTGGAACGCCCTCATGGCCTCGTCCTCGGCATAGAAGAGCGACATGCCGACGTAAGCCTCCCTGGAGGGAGTGTAGAACCGGCAGACGATGTCGAAGTGCCTGCGGACGAGCTCCTGGATCTGCTGGTCCCCTGGCAGGGAGCCACCGTCCAGGAAAGCCGTGATCTCCCGGTACAGGACGTCCCAGTCCTGGTGGACCCGCTCCCTGTCCACATGTTCCCAGTTGTTGGTCCCTGCAAGGCTCTTCGCCTGCTCCTCGGCCAACGACCGGCGACACTCGTCCTCGTAACTGTTCCCCACGGCACCGGTTCCCATCGTTTCGTCACCTCTCCGGTGGATCCCCGAGAGGCCGCCGACATGTCGACATCGACCGACCGCTGATGATCAACTGCCAGTCCAGGCCGAACGGTGACACACAGCCACCGGGTCGGCAAACCATTTCTTGGACCCTCCGACGCTCCGTCCCGGTCAGCCGGCGGCGGAAAGGCGCAGCTCGAACGGCGAGCCGCCGGAGCGGGGCGTCCAGCCGCTCGACCGCGCGGCCCGGATTCCCGCGGCGACCTCGCGCGCTAGGACCAGCTCGGCCGGCACCAGGTCCGATTCCATGACGGCCGGTCGACCGGTCTCCACGACGAGTGCCGTCCCGGGTCGGGCCGCGTCCTCCACCACGCAGCCCAGGGTGTCGAGGTCCGTACCCGACGGGCACGTCCCGCCATGGAACACCGGTCCGGCCCCGGAACCGTATGCCGTCGATCAACTGCCGCCGAGGCCAGACGGGTGGCCGCCCGGCCCTCGTGCCCTTCGGCAACAACGGTTCCAGCACCGCCCACTGTTCGTCCGTGAGATCTCCCCGGCCCATGAACCGAGATCATTCACAGCTCAAGATCCACTTTCGATACACGGCCTAGTGGGCGTCCTCGGGGTGGGGTCCCGGTTCGTACGGGTTCGGCCGGCCTTCCGCGAGTACGCCCACGAAGGGTTCGCCCTCCCCCGCGAAGGTGTACGCGCCGCTCTCGATCCGCTCGATCAGGCCGCGTGTCCATGCCGCTTCGCTGTCGGCCGAGTGCACCCACATGTTCATGATCTCGCCGATGTGCCCGAGCTGTTCGGGGCCGCCCTCCGGCGTGTAGTACTCCGTGACCGAGGCGCGCCACTGCCGGAGCCTCTCGGTCCTCTCCTTGAGGAGCGCGACGGCCTCGTCCCGCGGCAGGTCGACGATGAATCCGATGCCGGCGGAGAGGACGTCCATCTTCTGGTCGTACGAGGTCAGCGCCTGGCGCAGCAGGGTGAGGTACTCCTCGGTGCCCCGGCCGGTGATCTCGTACTCGACGCGGGGCGGGCCGCCGGCGGTGCTCGGCGCGACCTCGTGGGCCAGCAGGAGGCCTTCCTTCGCCATCTGCTTGAGCGCGTGGTAGATCGAGCCCGGCTTGGCGCTGGACCATTCGTGGGCGCCCCAGAACTCCAGGTCGTTGCGTACCTGGTAGCCGTGCGCCCGTCCGTGCTGGCGGACCGCGCCGAGGACCAGCAGCCGGATCGCTGACATGGGCGTCTCCCTTCAAGACAACTTTGACTAGCTTATGGCCGCGCGCGTTGGACCTGACGGTCGGGCCATCGGGCGGCCGTCGGCCACGAGCCCCTGTAATCAAGTTTGACTAATCGGGGCCGGCATCGTACGGTTCCGGGGTAGTCAAGTTTGATCAGTGAATCGGAGGGTGTTTTGTCCGACCGCGATTCGGCGATCGTCATCGAAGGGCTGCGCAAGAGGTACGGCGACAAGCAGGCCCTCGACGGCCTCGACCTCAC
Organism: Streptomyces sp. NPDC037421; assembly: GCF_055602105.1. Lineage (NCBI taxonomy): Bacteria > Bacillati > Actinomycetota > Actinomycetes > Kitasatosporales > Streptomycetaceae > Streptomyces > Streptomyces sp. NPDC037421. The sequence goes on along the minus strand of NZ_JBVJWV010000024.1, from coordinate 50,444 downwards.
GGTCCGTGCCGGGACCGTCCAGGGGGTACTCGGCCCGAACGGCGCCGGCAAGACCACGGCCGTGCGCATCATGGCCACGCTGCTGCGCCCCGACGAAGGACGTGTGGAGGTGGCGGGGGTCGACGTACGGACCCGGGCGGGCGAGGTGCGCTCGCGGATCGGACTGCTCGGCCAGAACGCCGCCGTGGACGAGGAGCTCAGCGGCCGCCAGAACCTGGAGATGTTCGGCAGGCTCCACCGGCTCGGCGCGCGCCGCGCCGGCGCCCGGGCCGACGAGCTCCTGGCCCGGTTCGGGCTCGCGGACACCGGGGGCAAGGCCGTCGGGCAGTACAGCGGCGGTATGCGGCGGCGGCTCGACCTGGCGGCGTCCCTGATCGCCCAGCCGGAGGTGCTCTTCCTGGACGAGCCCACGACCGGGCTCGACCCCCGCGGCCGTACGGAGGTGTGGAACGCCGTGCGCTCACTGGTGGACGGCGGCACGACCGTCCTGCTGACCACGCAGTACCTGGAGGAGGCCGACCAGCTGGCCGACCGGATCGCGGTGATCGACCACGGGAGGGTCATCGCGCAGGGCACGGCGGACGAGCTCAAGTCCGCGACGGGCGGCGACCGCATCGACGTGGTGCTGCACGACCCGGCCCAGCTGGCGCGGGCGGCCGCCCTGCTGCCCGGCGAGGCCGTGGTGGACGAGGACCGGCGGCTGGTCAGCTCCTCGGTCGCCGACCGGATGTCCGCACTGACCCAGACCGTGCGGGCACTGGAGGCGGCCGGAATCGGGGCACGGGACATCGCGGTACGCCGGCCGACGCTCGACGAGGTCTTCATCCATCTGACGAAGGGGGACGCCGCATGAGTGCGACGCTCGGTGTGGGTGCACGGTCGCAGCTGGATTGGGCGGCCGCCGACTCGTGGACGATGACCAGGCGCGAGCTGGCGCACTGGGCGCGCCGGCCGGCTCAGGTGGTGGTCGGGCTGGTGTTCCCGGTGATGATGCTGCTGATGTTCGGCTACCTGATCGGCGGCGGACGGGGGGTCGACGGGGACTTCAAGGCCTACCTGGTGCCCGGCATGCTCACCATGACCATGGCCTTCGGCCTTGAGGCGACGATGCTGTCGGTCACCCAGGACCTCGGCAAGGGGGTCATCGACCGGTTCCGGTCGATGCCGATGAACTCCGGCGCGGTCCTCGTCGGCCGGAGCGTCGCCGACATGCTGCAGTCGGCGGTCGGCCTGGCCGTGATGACCGGGGTCGGCTACGCGATCGGCTGGCGCTGGCACAACGGGCTCCTCTCCTTCCTGGGGGCGATGGGGCTGCTGTTGCTGCTCAGGTTCGCGATGCTGTGGGCCGGCATCCACCTCGCGCTGATCGCGGGCAAGCCGGAACTGGTGCAGGCCGTACAGATCCTGGTCTGGCCCGTCGGCTTCCTCTCCAACGCCATCGCCTCGCCCCAGTCGATGCCTGCCTGGCTGGGCACGGCCGTGGAGTGGAACCCGCTCTCGGCGACGGCCACCGCGGTGCGCGGCCTCTTCGGCAACCCGGGCGGTGGCGACTCCTGGGCCGCCGCCCACGCGGAGCTGCTCGCGGTGGCCTGGCCGGCGGCACTGATCGCGGTGTTCTTCCCGCTGGCGGTGAAGCGGTTCCGGGACCTGAGCCGCTAACGATCCCCTCCCGGCATCCGACCTCTGACCTCTGTCCCCTGACCTCTGGCCTCCGGCCTCCGGCCTCCGGCCACGACTGTCCACTGCTTCGATCACGCACCGATGGAGTATCCGTGCCCCTGCCCGAAACCGTTTCCGGTGATGCCGCCACCGCGCTTCCGCCGCTCGCCGTCCAAGCCGAGCGCCTGATCGAGCTCGGGGTGCCCGAACTCGCCGGGATTTCCGCCGCCGAATTGCGGACCTTCGCGGGCGGGGGCGGCGACGATGTCCTGCTCGCCGTCCACCCGGACCTGGCACCCGCCTCCGCCCTCGCACCGCTGCTCCGCCGGGAGGGGAAGCCCGGTTTCGTCGTCACCGACATGCACGATGTCGACAGGTTCGCGCCCCACCAGGTCGAACTGCCCGACGCGCCCCTCTACCTCGTCGCCGGCCTCGACCGCGGCGACCGCATGGCCAACTGGAGCCCGGACGAGGCACTTCCCGCCCTCACCGAGGAGGGCCGCACCCCGCTCGTGCTCACCGAAGGCATCCACTGGGTCCTCCAGCAGCCCGCCGCGCTCGACCGCAACCACTGCTTCATGACCATCGGGTCGCGCCTGCTCAAGGCCAACGGCACTCTGGACGCCCGCACTCCGGCGATCTGGATCAGCAACGGCACCGGGCGGGACGGCCGTGAACGGCGCAACGCGCCCAAGGTCGGATGGTGTTGGTGGAACAACCGCCACACCTGGCTCGGCTTCGCCTCCGCCACAGGCCGCCGGCCGTAGCCCCGCGGAATGCATGCCGTGCGCCGCCCGCGGGCGTTGGCTGGGCAGCGGTTGTGCTGCCCATGACCAAAGTTGCGACCCTCCCCCGTGGGGATCGCTGCCTTCGGGCGGCGCACACTGCCATACGGAAGGCCCGTCGCGAGTGCGAGGGGCCGCCCCATTGGCGGCATGGGCAAGATCCTGCTGCACCATCCCCCGGGTGTCAACAATAGTTTTCACATACCTCAACTCGCGGGCTGCACCGAGCTCTTGTCCGCCACTTTGCGCTGGAATCGGCCGCCGGTGAGCCGGGGTCGGCACGGAGGGCTTTAGGCCCTTCCCTGTCAAGGCGAAAGCGGCGATGATCGTGGCACTCGCCGTCCCGGCCGCCCAGCGCGCCGGTGACGGCAGCCGATCGAGCCAGCAGGAAAGAGACCGATGAGCGGCACGGGGGACGAACTGGCGTCGCTGATCTCGGCACGTCTCGACTTCCTGTTCACGCACATCTTCCCGAGGGACGGCGGTCCCCAGTCGGAGGAAGCCGTCAGCCTCGCCACAGGTGTGCCGGTCACCCTCCTGAAGCGCCTTCGGGCGGGCGATCCCCTCATGGAAGGCGCGGACGACGACCCGTTCATCACCAGGCTCGAACACCTGCTGAAGACCCGGATGACCACCGAGGGCAAGCCGCACACGATCACGGACGTGGCGCGGGCGTGCGGAAAGTCCCGGACCTGGCTCTACAACCTGCTGGACGACAAGAGCAAGCCGAGCCTGGAGTCCACCAAGCTGCTCTGCAAGATCTTCGGGGTGGACCCGTCCTTCTTCACGGACGACCCCCTGGAGGCCCTGGCGCGGCATTTCGGCATCGAGGCGGGAGCACGGTTCTTCGTGCTCCCCGATGACGACGACCTGGTGCAGGAGACGAAGAGCCAAGTGGAACTGGTCGCGCTGCTACGGGAAGTCGGCGCTCCGGCAGTGCTCAGCCGCTACCTCGGTACCCTGCCCGGCTCCCTGCCCGCGGGCAGGCCCCACTCCGGGGCCTGACCCGGTGGTTCGACCCGCGCAGCCGGACTCGGGTGCGGGTGGGGCCGGAAGCGGCGGGCAGCCATTCGGGGCTCGCTCCTTTACGCTGCCGTGAGGTCACAGTGGGCCGGTCCATGGATGCGGGGCCGGCCACGAGTGATGCGGCAGACCTGTGAACGGGACGAAGTGCGCGTCTTGTCGCAGGTCTTGTAGGAGGAGAGGCCGTGCGTGGCGGGAATCAGGGCAACCGTCGGGATCGTCGCGGAGACGGTCCGGGAGATCCGCAGCCTTCGCAGGTTGCGCAACACCTTCTGCTCCCGACTGGGGCTGCCCGCGCATCCGACCATCGACGAAGTCGTCTCGGCCGTGTCCGACCACTGCGGGATGCCGATCCGGATCCTCCACCTGCCGTTGAAGTACCCCCTCACAGGAGGGCTGTTGCAGGGCCCCGGCGAACTGGTCGTCGTGGTCGACAAGGACTCGCCGAGCATCCTGCAGAACTTCGTGGTCGCCCACGAACTGGCGCACGCCTTCCTCGGGCACGATCCGGAGACGGCGGGACACGACCTCCGGGACGAGCTGCTCGCCAGCCTCGCGCCCGCGCTCAACCCCAAGGTGGCCCGCATGATGCTGGCCCGTACCTACTTCGACGGGGCCGCACCCGCGCACTCCCACGGCCAGAGTCCTCCCGAGCGGGAGGCCGAGACCCTGGGGCGGCTCATCGTCAGCATGATCACCAATACCGGCGGCAACTCGGCGACATCGGCGAGCTCTGCCCTGCGCCACAGGGGGACCGGTGTCTGAAGACACTGCGAACGTCGTCTACCTCATCGTCGCCGCGATCGCCTCGTGCACCACCCTGGCGAAGTTCGTCGCGTGGCAGCGGGAACGCTCCCCCGCCCTGCGGCTGATCGCCGTGTGCTCCGCGGTCGGGGTGGGCGCTTTCGTCTTCGCCACACCCGTGGTCTACCGCGGCATCGCCGGGCTCACCGGCGCGCAGAACCTCGCCGAGCTGCTGGTCTTCTTCTGCATTCTCGGCTTCTTCGCCCACACGCACGTCATGTCGCTGGTGTGGCGGCCCCTCGCCGAGCCCGCCTCCGAGCGGAACGTGCTGGCGTTCCCGCTCTGCGTCTACGTCCTCGTCTGCGTGGCCATGGCCGCGGGGTTCCTCGTCGGCGGACTCGACGATGCGCCGCACCCGCTGGACTTCAACATCGCCTACGCCCGGGATCCCGGCGCCCTGGTCATGCTGGCCGCGTTCCAGCTGGGCCTCGGCTACGCGTCCGTCTCCACCGCGCTGCGTTTCCGCCGTAACGCCCTCTGCGCCCAGGACGATCCGCGGCTGCGCCGGGCTCTCCAGCACATCGCCGTCGCCACCTGGTTCATCGCCGGATACGTGGCGTGCGTCGGACCGGCCACCCTGGCCGGCGCCTTCGGCCGGAGCGGTCTGGACCCCCTGCACAGCCTCGGGCCGGTCTCCGGCACCATCGGGGCGATCATCATCAACTGGGGCTTCTCGGGCGCCGCGATAGCCACCTGGCGCACGGACCGCCGGGACTACCTGGCACTGGCCCCCCTGTGGCAGCTGACTCGCCGCCCCGACCCCCGGATCGCGCTGACCGAGCCCAACCAGGTCACGCAGCTCGGCCTCGTCTACGTCCGGGACTGGCACCTGGTGACGCGCATGGCCGACATCCTCAGCGGGATCCGCAGCCTGTATCCGTACTTCAGTGACACCCCCATCGACCGGATCCGCGAGGCCGCCCCGGGTGCCGGCTGGTCGCAGGACGAAGAGCACGCCGCCGCGGCCGCCGCGGTCCTGCTGCGCGCGGTGGCGCTCGCCGAGAGCGGAGCCGGGACCGTGAGCGAGAGGGGCCGCCCGCTGCCGGGCTCCGGCCTGGAGCCGGCCGCCCAGCGCGCCCACCTGGTCCGCATGGCCCGTCATCTCGAACACCCCGACGTCCTGACGGCGGCGGGGGTGGACGCGGACGGGCGGCTGGTCCCTGGCTAAGGGCTGTCCCGTAATCCCCGGCGGGCGCACGACGCCGGCTACGGCACCTCGCCGCGTTGTCGGAACGCCCGAATACGCCCAGTACGGGGGCGCCCCTCCGCCTTGCGACGCACCGCATCCGACGCCGCGCGCCGATCCACCGGGGATCACGGGACAGCCCTTAGGGACGTCGTCCGCGCTGCGCTCGCAGCGCCATCGCGACGCGCCACCAGAACTCCGGTGTCCGCAGATCCGCCGGCCGCCGCCGCATGTTGACGACGTCGAGGAACCGGCCGTTCACCCACGCGTCCGTCGTGGAGGCCCGGGCCATCCAGTCCGCCATCTTCCTGGCCACCCGGTATCCACGCGGATACGGACCCGTCACGTGCGGCTGTGCCAGGTCGGAGAGGGTCGAGACCTCCCATGCCGCGTCCACGACGACCCTGACGTGCCGGAAGTAGGCATGGGCCGGCGCGTGGAGGTCCGCTCCCTTGCGCAGGTACGCGGCCAGGCAGGACGCGTGCAGGAAGGCGCTGGTCATCCCCTGCCCGTACACGGGGTTGAAGGAGGCCACGGCGTCACCCGCCACGAACAGGCCGCCCGGCAGACGGTCCAGCGCCCACCAATTGCGTCGCAGCGAATGCGACATGCTGTACGTCTCGACCTCGCCGATCATCGCGCACCGGTCGGCCACGACGCCGAACGGACCGGCTTCCATCTCCCGCATCCGCCGCAGGAACTCCGCGGGGTCACGGGAAGGGCGCTTCCCGGCGTAGGCGACGACGACCGCCATCCACTGACCGCCCTCCACCGCGGCCATGGCCCCCGTATCGGGCTGTTCCACGGCGCCGACGGCAGCTGCGGCGGGCAGTTGGTGTGCCACGCTCACTCCGGGCAGTTCCCCGCCGCGGCGGAAGCGGGCAGTGGCGTAGCCCAGGTCGATCCGCATGCGGTCGACCGGAGGTTCCGGCCACCCTTGCGCCCGCAGCCAGGACGTCAGCCTGCTCGACCGGCCGGTGGCGTCGACGACCGCGTCGGCGGGCACCACCGTCACGTCGGCCGAGTCCGCGGTGCGTACGCGGACGCCGGCCACCCGTCCGTTCCGGATGTCCAGGCCGCACGCCCTGCCCGCCATCACGCAGGCGCCGTCGTCCAGGACGGTCCGTCGGCGGATGTGGTCTTCGAGGAGGGTGCGGCTCACACCGATCAGCTCGTTGCCGGGAACGCTGATCTTGCGTGTTCCGTTCTCGAAGAGCTGGATCTCACTGCCCGACCCGAGGACCGCGCCCTCTGCCACCAGGTCCTTCGACAGACCGGGAAACCAGCGTTCCGCCTGTGTCCGGCCCATGTCGAGCAGCGCGTGGAGCTGCCCGCCCTGCGGCACACCGCCTCGCGGCCCCCTCGTGGCGAGGCCGTCGGGCTCGACGATGGTGACCTTCACGCCCTGACCGCGCAGGGCGCGTGTCGCGGCGAGCCCCGCGATGCTTCCGCCCAGGACTACTACGTGTTGCACGTGCTTGCTCCCCCTCCTCCGCCGGCCGGCCTACCCGTCCGGTGACCCGCGCACAAGGACTCCGGGTCAATCTAAGGGCGTTCCGGTTGACCACCAACGCGGGCGGGTGCCCGACCCGTTGGCGCGAGGGGCCGGCTGTCCCGGATGGGCGTCCGGTGCGGGGAGGGCTGCCGGCGGGCGGTGGTGGCGTACGCATCAGCTCCCGGAAGGATCGGGCAACCGGCGGAGTTCGAGAAGGGCCAACGCGATCTTCACCCCGGTGGCGACCGTCAGGGCCTGCAGAAACGGCATGCCCGTGAGCCACAGGGCCACCATCATCACCGTGAGAACCAGGAACGCGGGAAGCAGATTGGTCCGGGTGATCACGGCCTTCAGGTGCCCGGCCATGCTCCGGCTCCTGTCCGCCGTTCCGACGGGACGTGCGGTGAGGCCTTCCTTCTCCTCTTCGGCTTGCGGCATCGGCTGCGCTCCTTCCCTCGTGCTCGTCCCCCGCAACGAGCCTCCGGTGTGCCCGGGCCGACGGCCACTCCTGCCACCGGCCCCGCCGCCATCCGACGTACAAGTTCACCCGGACCGGGCCGGGCGGCGGCGCACCGAACCGCGGCCAGGTCGCAGCCAGGGCGCGCGGGAGCAAAACCCGCGCATTCAGACATCCCGCCATCGCCTGACGCGAAAATGCCTCGCCGGGCTCAGGCACGCACCCCATGCTTGGTGAGGCCCGGGACGGATCGGTCATTCTTTCCGGGCCACTGCCGCGCTTCCCCGTCCTTTCTCCGGGGCACCGCCCCGGTCCGATTGCCAAAAGGGGTACCTCTGTCATGCGCCGAGTGAGTTCCTTGGCCGCTGCCGGCCTGTCCATCGCCCTCGCCCTCGCCGCGGCACCCTTCGCCGCCGCCACCGAGAGCCAGCCCGCGGCGTACACCTGCAACTCCGGGAACTTCTGCATCTACAGCGACTGGAACGGCGGCGGAGAGCGCTGCGAGTGGTCCGGTGCCCAGAGGGCGAACACGGCGGACAACTGCGGTTTCATCCAGCGGGGAATCAATGTCCGCTCCGTCTGGAACGGAAAGAACAACCGGGTCCAGTACTACACCCAGACCAATTACAACGCACGCGTGGGATCCACGCCGGGTGGCGCGGGCGGAAATCTGATGGGCAACTACCAGATCCGGTCCTTCAAGAAGCAGTAGGGAATTCCCGGGCGTTCCGGAATTGCGGGAGCAGGGGATTCGCCTGAGACGGCTGTCCCGCTCCCCGGCCGTGACGGCTCGTGCCCCCGGGTCCGCCGGACCGCGGGAGGCAGGAGCCGTCCGTTCGGTTCGCCCATGTGACGCATGACACTGTCTGGGTGCTTCGGGCCGGGCTTGCGCGATCATGGCCGGATGGACGCTCGTTTCCTTGGTATCTCCGAACTGACCGGAGCACCGTCCGCGGCGGTCGTGGTCGACGTCATGCGTGCCTTCACGGTGGCCGCCTGGGCCTTCGCCCGGGGAGCGGAAAGGATCGTTCTCGCCGAGTCGCTGGACGAGGCCCTGGAGCTCAAGGCTCGCCACCCGGACTGGGTGGCGCTCAAGGACGGTCCGCCGGCGGCCGGGTTCGACGCCGTCAACTCGCCGGGCCTGCTTCGGTCCGCCGACCTGCGCGGACGGACCGTCGTGCAGAAGACCACGGCGGGGACGGTCGGTGCCCTCGCGGTCAAGGACGCGTCGCTGGTGCTGTGCGCCGGCTTCGTGGTGGCGGAGGCGACGGCGCGGCTGCTGCGCGCACGCGGGTGCGGCAGCGTCACGTTCGTGGTCACCGGCGAGGACGGGCGTGCCGAGGAGGATCTGGCGTGCGCTCAGTACATCGCCCGGAGGGCCACCGGGGCCGGAGCGGACGCGGCCGGCTTCCTCCGCCGCGCCGCGGAGTCGCGCGCCGCCGCCGAACTGGCGGAGGGCATACGCCAGGGATCCCATCCCGATGACGTCGCGCTCTGCCTGGAACTCGACCGGTTCCCCTTCGCCATGGTGGCGGCGCTGGAGGACTCGTACATGGTCCTGCGCCCGTCCGCGGTGCCCTCGCCTGCCGACGGCGCTTCGGTCTGACCGCCGTTCCCCGGTCGCCGCCGCCCGCGTCACATCGGAAAACCTCCTCCGGAACGGGCTCGGCCCTACGACCGTCGGCGGCCGCAGGACCGGCACCGCCCGTCGCCGCTCCCCCGGTCAGCGTCCGAGGGTGTTCATCAGGATGATGGCGACGAGGTTCAAGAGCACGACGGCGATCATGCCGCCGATCATGAACCAGGCCCTGCGCGATTCGTCCACGTCCGTCACTCCCGGCTCGGCCCCTCAGCCATGGTGACGCGATTCCCCGCAGGGCACACCTCGGGCGGGGGAAAGCCTCACGGGCCCGCCGCCGTCGCCGCCCGCCCTGGCACCGCCGAGACGAGTCGGACCGGCCGGCACTACCGGTACGACCCGTGCCGATCACGAGGGGCGGTCCAGGCCCCACGTCTGCAGGACGAACGGCCGGCCCTTCTCCTCACCCGTGATCAGCGGCACGTCGAGCAGCGCGAAGCCCGCCTTCTCCGCCACGGCGACACTGGCGGCGTTCTCGGCCTCCAGTTCCAGGATCACCTGTTCCGCACCCATCTGCTCGAACGCGTACGCGGCCATCACCCTCACCGCCCGTGCCGCCAGTCCCCGGCCGCGGTGCGCCGGGCCGACCGCGTAGCCGATCTCCATGCCCTCGGGGGCGCGCCGCAGCATGATCTCGCCGAGCGGCGCACCGCCGTCGAGGGTGATGGCGAGCAGGATGGTCGTGCCGTCCTTCCGCAGCTGCCGGTCCCGGGCCAGCCGTGCGTGGGCGGCCGCCTCGTCGAAGGGCGACACGATCGGCGTCCAGTACGCGATGTCGGGGTGGTCGAACAGCCCCGGCATCGCGGCCAGGTCCGCGTCCGTCCAGTCGCGCAGGACGAGCCCCTCCCCCGACAGCTCGATCCGCTCGGGCAACGACGACGTGGCACTGCTCATGGTGTGGGACCTCCCGGGGCCTGTTCAGGACGAGGCAAGATAACCGGGACGGGTCCCGGCCGCACTCGTATTTTCCTCCCGGCCCGGAAGGAACCCGTCGGCGTCGTTCTCGACCACGCGGGCATGAACGCTCCGGTCTCCGGCCCGGTCCTGCCCGGCGACGCGTCGATGTACGTCATGAGTCGCGTGCGGCATCCGGTGTGACAGCGGCGCCGTCGACGTCTGCCTGAACCGCGGCGGTGACCAGCACGGCGGCTGGGCGTCCCTCGGGCAGATCGCGACCGGCCTGACCACGACGCAGAGCAAGGTGCGGTTCGCCGACTTCGACGGCGACACCCATGCCGGCTGCTTCCTCTCGGGAACCGGCGACAGCGCGATGGTCTACCTCTTCAACGGCGGTGACACGGGAGGTGGCCGGACCTCCCTCGGCACCGTCGTCTGACGCACCGTCGAAATGCGCCGGGCTGCCGCCCCGGAAGCCGAGGCGGGAGTCGTGCCGGCCGGAGAGGCGGTCCTGGCCCGCTACGGGTTCGGCCAGGTCGATGCGGTGACGGTCCACCAGCGTGCCCGGCAGGGGCCGGCGGAAGGTGGCAGGATGACGCGGTGTCCGATGCTCTGTGTGAACCCTGGCTCCGCGGGATCGCCTTCAATCCCGCGGCGCCCTCCGACGTGCTGATACGGCTGGTGGACCGGGCGCCCGGTCAGGCCGCGCTGCTGATGTGCGAGGGCCGTGACCTGCCCGGCGCCGTCATCGACGCGGTCTTGCGCCACCCGGCCGGGGCGGCCCGCCTCGCGCTCGCCGGCAACCGGTACGTCGACCCGGCGCGGCTCGCCCCGTTGGCGACGGACCCGTCGGGGATCGTCCGCTGGCGGCTCGCCGGCGGCCCCCGCCCCCGCCCCCGGCGGGTCCGGCCGCTGCCGGACGACATCCTCGTCACCCTCCTGACCGCCCGGGACGGGGGCGAGGACGGCATGCTCACCGAGAACGAGATCATCGAGCAGCTCGGCTGGTCCCGGCAGATCCCGCTGTCCTTCCACCGCTCCATGGCCGGGCACGAGCACCCGGAGCTCCGGGCACGGGCCACCTGGAGGTGGCAGTCGCTCACTCCGGCGGAGCGGGCGGCGCTGCTCGACGACCCCGATCCCGCCGTGCGGGAAGCTGCGCGGGAGCAGAGCTGGGTGCTGGACCCGGAGCGGGTGGAGGCCGAGCTGCCGTCCATCGGCTCCCTCAGCCGGCCCCACGTGCTCGGCACGTGCGCCCTGTCCCCCGCGCTCGTCGAGCGGTGTTTCGCGGACGGCACGGTGCGGCCCCTGGCCTGGAACCGCCACACCCCGGCCGGTGCCGTCGCCCGGCTCGCCCGCCACCCCGAGGCGGAGATCCGGGAGATCGTCGCCGCCCGGCCCGGCCTGGGGCCGGAGCTGGTCGCCGAGCTGGCCGAGGACCCGAACCAGGGCGTGCGGATGCGCGCGCGCCTGCACCCCTTCCCCCGCACGTGGGCCGAGCACCGGGCGATCCACGAGGTCATCGGGCACGGCCCGGACTGCACCTGCCCGATCATCGAGCCGGACACCGAGCCCGGCCCCGACTGGTTCGCCGCCTGCGCCGTGTCCGGGGAGCCGGTACTGCGCCGGGTCGCGGCGAGTTGGCCCGGCCTGCCCGCGGAACTCGTCGGGGCGCTCGCGCGGGACGATGACGAGGAGGTGCGGATCCGGCTGGCCTGCCGCCATCCGCTGGCTCCGCCGCGCCTTCTGCTGGACGTCTTCGCCGCCCGCCCGGCCCACCGTCCGCACCTGCTGACGCTGCCCGCGTTCCCCCGCACCGGCCGGACCCACCTCATCGGACACCCGGACCCCGAGGTGCGCGCCCTGGCCGCGGCCGATCCCGCCCTGCCAGAGCCTCCGGTGGACGACCCCGACGAGTCGGTGTGCCGGGCAGCCGCCGCCAACCCGAGCCTGGGTCCGCAAGCGCTGGAGGCCCTCCTCGCCGGCCCCCGCACCGCGGAGGGCGCCGCGGCCAATCCGTCCCTGCCCGTCCCCCGTATGCACGCCCTCCTCGACCGCTGCCTGAAGGCGTAGCGCGGCTGTCAGGGGTGGGCGTCCGGACCGGCCGCGTCCAGGCCCGCGAGCAGGCGCAGACCGTCTTCGGCCGGGCTGCCGGGGGCCGCGGACAGCACCAGCAGCTCCCTGCCCGGTTCGCCAGGCAGCGCGAAGTTCTCCTGGTGCAGTTCCAGCAGTCCGACCAGCGGGTGGCGGTAGACCTTGCGCCCATGCGTGCGGGCGCGCACGTCCGCGCGGGCCCAGAGGCGGCGGAAGCGCTCGCTGCCCATCGCGAGTTCCCCGATGAGGGAGGCCAGGCGGGGGTCCTCGGGGTGCTGGCCGGCGGCCAGGCGCAGGTGCCCGACCACGTCGAGGGTGCACTGCTCCCAGTCCGCGTAGAGGCCGCCCTCGGCCTCCTCCAGGAAGAGGTGCCGGGCGATGTTCAGGCCCGGCAGGGGCCGGCCGAAGACGTGCCCGGCGAGGCGGTTCCCGGCGAGCACGTCCAGGCGGTGGTCCATGATCAGCGCGGGTGCGCCGGCGACCAGGCCGAGGACGCGCAGCAGTTCCGGCCGGACCCGCCCGCCCGGCGCCTTGGCGCGGCGCCGGCGCTGCCGGGCGAGCCGGTAGAGGTGCCCGCGTTCGGTCTCGTCGAGGCCGAGGACGCGGGCGAGCGCGTCGAGGACCTGCTCGGAGGGCTGGGTGGCGCGGCCCTGCTCCAGGCGTACGTAGTAGTCGACGCTGACCCCGGACAGGTGCGCCACCTCTTCGCGGCGCAGCCCTTCGACACGGCGGCGGCTGTCGGCGGGTATGCCGACGGCGGCCGGGGCGACCCGGGTACGCCGGGTCCGCAGGAAGCCCGCAAGATCGTCCATGCCCTCCAGTATGGCCCCGGTCGTGCGCGCGAGGGTGGTACTGCCGTTCCCAGGACGGCCGGTCCGATGGAAGGGCCGTCCCTGAACACCGGGCGCCGCGGCGCCCAGGATGGGGGCATCCGATCCGAAGGAGTTCCCGTGAAGACGCTGATCGTCCACGCCCACCCGGAGCCGAAGTCGCTCAACGGCTCGCTGAAGGACCTCGCGGTGTCCACGTTGGAGGGCGCCGGGCACGAGGTGCGGGTGAGTGATCTGTACGCGATGAACTGGAAGGCGGTCGTGGACGCCTCCGACTACGGCCCCCACGCCTCGAGTCCGCTGAGGGTGCCCCTGGACTCGGGCCGGGCCTTCGAGGCCGGGACGCTCACCCCGGACGTCCTGGCCGAGCAGGAGAAGCTGCTGTGGGCGGACACGGTCATCTTCCAGTTCCCGCTGTGGTGGTACTCGATGCCCGCGATCCTCAAGGGCTGGGTGGACCGGGTGTTCACGTACCGCTTCGCGTACGGGGTCGGCGAGCACAGCGACACCAAGTACGGCGAGCGTTTCGGTGAAGGCACCCTGGCGGGCCGCAGGGCGCTGCTGTCGGTGACCGTCGGCGGCCCGGAGTCGCATTACTCGGCCCGGGGCGTCAACGGCCCCATCGAGGACCTGCTGTTCCCGATCCACCACGGCATCCTCTACTACCCGGGCATCGAGGTCCTGCCGCCGTTCGTGCTGCACGGCACCGACCGGATGGGCGACGAGGCCTACGCGGAGGCCGCCGGGGCCTGGGAGCAGCGCCTGCTGACCCTGGAGTCGACCGAGCCGATCGCGTTCCGGCGGCAGAACTCCGGCGACTACGAGATCCCCTCGCTGCACCTGAAGGAGGGTCTGGAGCCCGCGGGCCGCACGGGTTTCGGGCTGCACGTACGCGGCTGACGGGCTCGGGCCGCGCGTCTGCCCCTGCCGGTCCTCCGGCACGTTTTGGCTTGAACTCGCCGTTTCGCGGGGTCGCGACGTGTCTGCCGCCGGGATCGCCGGCCCGGCGTGCCGCCCTACGGGAGCAGTCGCTCCGGAGACGTCGCCCACCAGAACGTCAGCTGGGGCACCGTCTCCAGGCCCAGCGCCTCGCGCAGCTTCGAGACCTGGGCCGTCACGGTGCGCTCGCTCAGCCCGAGGTTCTCCCCGATCTGCCGGTGGCTCTTGCCGGCCACGATGCCGCGTACGATCGTGCGCTGGATCTTCGAGGTCTTGGTGCCTTCGTCGCCCTTCCCCGCGCTTGCCTCGGCTTCGCCCGGCAGCCACGGGTCGGCCCGCTCCCACTGCTGCCAGAAGTGCGCGGCCAGCACGGCGCACACGCCGCGGTCCTGGGTGTACCAGGCGGCCGCCTGCTGGACGGTGCCGTCGTCGCCGTAGACCTCGAAGAAGGCGTGCTTGCGGTCCACGATGATTAACCGCAGGAAGTCTTCGCCGAGGGTGCGGACCTGGGCGCCGGCCCGCGTCATGGTGGCGACCCAGTCCCGCTGCGTCGGGTTGGTCCGTCCGCTGGTCCGGTAGATCGTCCGTACGGTCACCCCGCGCTGGGCCGCCTGCAGGTCCCGCGGCAGCGCGCCCTTGAGGACCTGCGGTTTGCGGTGGCCGGGCTGTGCGGTGAGGATCTCGGACTCGGCGGACTGGATGGTGCGTATCGTCTCCGCGTTGACCTCCGGAACGGTGCGGAGCAGGAGCGTCCCGACCGGGCCGGGGCTGTGGTGGTAGCGCTGCTGCTCGGCTTCGAGCTCGCGTACGTGTGCGGGGACGGCGGCCAGGGCCGCGGTGACGCCGGTGAGCGCCTTGAGGACGGCGTCGGTGAGCTGCGTCTCCAGGTAGCGGGACGGGGCGGGGACGTACCTGCCGGGTTCGTGGGTATTGGGGAAGAGGATGTCCCGCGCGAGGAGCGAGGCGAGTCCCGGCTCCTCGTCGGGCAGTTCCTCGCCCCGCAGGGCCCTGCGGTAGGTGCGCAGTTCCACCGCGGTCAACCGGGAGGTGTCGGGGGCGGCGGATATTTCCCGTTCCGTCATCAGATCTGTCTTCCTCTTCCTGAACTGCGGGTGGACGCAGTATCGCGAAGGTTGATCGCGCCCCTGACCCGGTACAGGCTTGATCCCGTGCCACAGGGCCCGTGGTGCGGAGAAGGCCCCGCTGCCCGCATCGTCCGCGGGGGCCGGGCCGGCCAAGGGAGGAACACCTTGACATCGATCAACATCCGGTCAACCATCACCGCCGTGCTGCTCGCGATCCTCGCGGTCACCGGACTCAGTGGTGTCGCGACGGCCAGTGAGCCGGCCGGCACCAATTGGGGAATCGCAGCCTTGGGAGAGGTGGAGCAGCAGACCGACGTCCCCGTCGTGTCCGCCCGTTCACTGATCCAGCCGCCGGACTCCGACTGGGGATGATCCTCCCGCGCTGCGGCGCACGCACCCGGTACGGCGGCAACCCCGCCCCGCCGGGTGCGACGCCGTTTCCGGGGGTGGTCCGCTACGAGGAGATCGTGCGTCCTCGTAGCGGAGCGTCAAGGAGCAGCCGTGGCCGACGGTGCCCCGCGGGGGATGGTGAACCTCAGCTCCGGACGCTCCCAGGGAACTTTCGGCGGTGTCGGGGCGATCGTCCCCACTCGCTCCGCGCCCAGGCGCAGGTAGAACCGCTCCGCGGGCGGATGGGACACGACGCGCACACCGGTCAGCCCGGCTTCCGCTGCCTGACCCACCATGTGCCCGATCAGGAGTCGGCCCACCCCCAGTCCTTGCGCCTCGTCCGCGACGAAGGCCAGGTCCAACTCCGGCGGCTCCAGGACGAGGGAGTAGAAGCCCATCGTCCGGCCGGTTGTGCCGACGGCCACGAAGACCCGGTGCCGGGCCACGTATTCGGGGGTGACCCGGTAACCGGAGATGATCGAGGCGTACTGCCCCCGGTAGGCATCGGACTGCTGGATCAGTGAGGTGAGGCGCTCCGCGTCCTGCGCGACGGCACGCCTGATCGTTATGGACTGCATCCACTGAAGTATAGGGGTGCGCAGTGGGTTGGACCATTACCGGCTCGGTCGGTTCCGCCGGTTCGCGGCGCATCGCCCGGCTGATGGTCCACGGTCGGACGGAAGGATGAACGCATGTGGCCACGACTGCCGTTCGGGAACGAGCTGCGGGCGGAGCTGGGGACACCCGGACGCTCCCGCAGGCTGGGCAGCAGCCCTCGGTCGCGTGTGTGGCGCGTCGTGTTGCCGGACGCGACGGTGGTGGTGAAGCAGGTCGTCGACGGTCCTGATGCCGATGAGCGCTACGCCCGCGAGGTGACGGCGCTGCGGCTCGCCGCCCGGGGGGAAACTCCCGTGGTGCCCGCGCTGCTGGCCACCGATCCCGGCGAACGGGTGCTGGTGCTGGAGCATGTGGAGCACCGGCCCCCGGCCGGGGACTGGATCGTGGGTTACGCGGGCGCGTTGGCGCGGCTGCACGCGACCGCGTGTCCGGAGGACGTCGGGGCGCTTCCGCGGTGGCAAGGGCCTGGCCGGGCGGATGTCGACGCCTTCCTGCGGCTGGCCGTCGCTCTGGACGTTCCCGTCATGCCTCACGTAGCCGGTGAGCTCCACGACCTCGTGGAGCGGCTCGGCCGGGCGGGCGGGCACGCCCTTCTCCATGGGGACCCCTGTCCCGGCAACGACCTCCACACCGCCACGGGGGTCAGGTTCGTCGACTTCGAGCAGGCCTCACTGGGCGACGGCTTGATGGAGCTCGCCTATCTGCGCATCGGCTTCCCGACCTGCTGGTGTGTCACTTCGGCCTCGGAGCCGCTGCTGCAACGGGCCGAGAGCGCGTACCGCGACGCGTGGCGCACCGCGACCGGCTCCGAGGCCCCGGGTGACCTCACTGACGCGTGCGCCGGCTGGCTGCTCCGCGGCGACGGGCTGGTCGAGCGGGCCCGCCGCGAGGGCGCCGACCACCTGGCCCGCATTCCGCACCGCGACTGGACGTGGGGCACGGCGACGGCCCGGCAGCGGCTCGTCCACCGGCTCGGTGTCGTCGGCGAGATGGCGGCCGGCCACAGCGCGCTCGGCGGCTTGGGCGGCCTCAGCGCGGCCATGCGCCGACGCGTTCTCGCTCGCTGGCCCGGGCTCCGGCCGGTTCCGGCAAGGCGTCCGTAGCGGAGCCGCCGGGGCGGGGGGTCGCTACCCGAGCCAGACGATGTCCAGGACCGACAGGCGGCGCAGTGGCCGGTTGATCCAGTAGACGACGGACAGCGCGTCGGCGGAGGCGATGCGTACGTCCTCGCCGTCGGGGTCGCCGATGTCCCACTGGTGGAAACCCCACGGTCCGGCGGACGCGGCGTCCAGGATGTCCCAGGCCGTCTCCTCGGCGTGCTCGGGCAGGGTGGTGAGCACCTTCGCGGCATGCGGGGACAGTCGGATCGTGTACGGCGGGCTGGTCATCGGGCCCTGCTCCGCGGTTCGTTCAGGTCGTCCTCCTCGACAGCGGCCCGGCCCGGCCTGGGTGGACCTCCGACAATCTATCGGCTGGAGGGCGGGTGCCTCACGGCATCCGCCCCTGCCCCCGTCCGACGGCTGCCGCCCGCGCACGCCCGTCACCCGGGCCGGTTCAGCGCGGCACGGGGTCGCCCCTGGAGGTTGCCTTCCCCACGGGGCCAAGGGCACGGGGCCCGGGGGCCCGACGGAGTACGCAAGACCAGGCAGCGCCCGGATGGGCCGGCTGCGCCGCATGTCCTCCTGTCTCCCCCGTGCGGGGGAGGCACAGTCGCGACCTGCGGAGGATCCCCGGCGACCGGGCCGCGGGCGACGATCAAGACGTACGCATTGCCGTCACCGTCACCGTCACCGTCACACATCCGGATCGGAGCCCCATTGTGCTGAAGTGGACCCTGCGCGCCGTCGCCGTCCTCGCCATCGCCGCCGCGATCGCCGCCCCGGTGGCCGCGCCCGCCCCTGAAGCCGCCGCCGCCCCGCCCGCCGTCCCCGTCACCTCACCGGCAGCCGGACCTGACGCCCTGGGAGCCGAGCTCCCCTCTGCCGTCCACGGCTGAGGGGCTCGCCTACGCGACCCAGCAGGAGACGCCCTGGCCCCGGTGCCGGGCCGTGCCGGCGAAGGCGGCCAGGGCGCTCAGGATCGTTTCGGCGGTCTCCGTCTCGACCACCTCGCCGTCCTCCGCACGCTGCGCGGCCCACGAGACGGCGGCGTCGTTCAACGCGGACGGCTCGGCCCCGGCCGGTGTGCCGGACAGCCGGGGCGAGACCGCGAACACGGCACATCCGCGATCGTCCTGGCCGGCGACGGCACGGGGTTCACCGGCATCGCCGGGTTCCTCGAAGCCGCCGCCGGCGAGAAGGGATTCCCGCTCCACCGCGGCCTCTTCGGGGTCGAAGGTGCCGGAGGAGAGCGACTCGGATGCTCCTCGGCCTTATCCTCGACGGCCTTGAGACCCGTGCTCCCGCACCACGAGGGGAATGACAGATGGCGAACGGCGATCCGGCCGCGTTCCACCAGATCAAGATCCGTGTCGCGGGCTTGGTGGTGGACGGGCGGGACGTGGCGCTGATCCGGCGCACGAACAGCCGGGGGACGGCCCACTATTCCCTGCCGGGCGGCAACGTGGAGCCCGCCGAGCCGCTGCCCGACGCCCTGCGGCGAGAGCTCCGGGAGGAGCTCGGGCTGACTGCGCAGGACCTCGCGGAGGCGCCGCGCTTCATGTGGCTGCTGGATGCCATGGTGAGCCGGCCCGGCTCCACACCCCCGCGCAAGCTCCACCTCGTCTACCAGGTCCGCCTGAGTCCAGGAGTCCGTCCGAAGCTGAGGGCGTTCGAGGACGACGACGCGGTTGGCCGCGGGGAAGTCGTCTGGCTGCCCTTCGACCGGACCCGGGACCTCGCCCTCTTCCCGCCCGTGCCCATCGCCGATCTCGGGCTCGCCGAAGGCGTCGACACCGGATCGGCCCTGCTTCCCCCCTTGGACGACACCAACTACGAGTGGGTCTGACCGGAGCCGGTACGCAAGACGCAGGACCGGGCCCGTGGCATCCGGCGTGGCATGTTCCAACGTGGGAGGAGCCGTCACTACCCTCGGCGCATGGCAGACACGTTCGATCACGCTCCCGCGGTCTGGACCGCGAGGCAGCTGCGCTCCGCCCTGGCCGATGTGCCTGACGACGCCCCGATCAGCATCGGCGTCGCCGGCACTCCCGGCGACTTCGACGAGTACGACGAGTTCGTGCTCGTGGGCGCCGAACCCGTGGAAGTCGACCCCGGCGACGGCGAGGATCCCGGCACGCCCCAGGTCGAGTTCACCCTCTTCGCCGACGCCAAGGCAGGGCTGTACTACCTGGACATGGAGTGACGTCGGCCCGGTCCGCAAGCGCGGCCGGGGGCCCCGGCCGCGTCCTGCGGATCAGGCCGGCCCCGTGTTCCACGGCCATGCGGACGCGCGGCCGGCTTCGATGAGGCCGGCCGTCCGGAAGGCGGCGTCCGTGAGGCCGCCGGAGTGTGGCGGTGGGGGCCCGCGGGGCCGTGGGCCGGCCGGTATCCCGCGAGGTTCCACGTGTAGACCGGGACGTCGGCCGGGACCGGTTCCGCCGGCCCTGCGGGGCCGTGGGGCGCCGCCTGCTCGTCGGTGACGATCAGGACCCGGTCGTCCCGGTAGGGGGTCCGCACCGCCTTCGTGGTGTCGGCGCCGCCCAGGCTGTGGAAGGCGGCGTCCATCGGTCCGTGGAGCCGGCCCGCCAGGGCCTCCCACGTCATGCCCGCCTCGGCGAGCCGCTCGGAGCCGCCCGGCCCGGTCACCGCCGCGCGCCGCTCGTCCGCGGCCGCCCCCCTCAGCTCCCGGTGCCGGGTCGGCAACTGGTCGGAGCGAGTACAGCCGGCGTACGGCGTCGGCGACGCCGCGCTTCACGGGCCGCGGCACGCTCCGCCCGTAGGCCGAGGTCCAGTGGGCGAGCAGCTCGCCGGGCCCGTCGGCGTGCTGGAGCACCGAGTCGATCACGGACCGGTTGGACGGGCCCGCGGCGCTCCCGGCCGCGCCGCCGGGCCCTCACGTACGCGGCGGCGCCCACCGGGGACGCCGTTCGCATGTCGCCCTCGCCGCGCAGCCACCGCAGCAGGCCGGCCGTCCAGTCGGGGCCCTGGACGGCGAGTTCGCCGAGCGCATCGCGGGCGCGGTCGCGCCGCCCAGCCCACGACGGCCGTCGGGCCGCGCACCACCGACTGACGCGGGGCCGGGCCACCTTGCCTGACCTATTGAAATTCGATAGATTCACATCGTGATTCGATAGAAGGAGGGGCCATGGGAAAGCTGACGGTGCATGCCCTGCGCGCGGTGCTCGTGGTGATGCTCGCCGGCACGGTGTTCGTGCAGGCGTTGATGGTGTGGGCGTTGGCCGCGGACCCGGAGGAGGGGACGCTCCCGCTGACCCCGCTCCGCGTGATCGTGATCCTGGGAGCCGTGACGGTCCAGGCCGTCCTCGTCTGCGTCTGGCGGCTCGTGGCGATGGTCCGGCGCGGCACCGTGTTCTCCCATGCCGCGTTCCGGTACGTGGACGCCGTGATCGGCGCGTTCGTGGCGGCGGACCTGCTGGTGTTCTCGGTCTTCCTGGTGGCGGGCCCGCAGATGGAGCCGCCCGGGGTCCTGTTCCTCGGCGGGATCGGCATCGGGATCATCGGTGTCGCGCTCATCGTGCTGGTGCTGCGGATGCTGCTCGCCCAGGCCGTGGCGCGCGACGTCCAGGCAGCGCACATGCAGGCGGAGCTGGACGAGGTGATCTGATGCCGATCGTCGTCGACATCGACGTGATGCTGGCCAGGCGGAAGATGTCCGTGGGCGAGCTCGCGGACCGCGTCGGGATCACCCCCGCCAACCTCGCCGTGCTCAAGAACGGCCGCGCCAAGGCGGTGCGCTTCTCGACCCTCGCCGCGCTCTGCGAGGTACTCGCTTGTCAGCCGGGCGACCTGCTGCGCTGGGAAGCCGAGGACGCGGCGGACGTGTCTGCTGCATCCTGGGCCTGAGCCGGATCGGGGGGTACGGCGGGCCGGCCGAGGCCCGCGGGGCGCCCGCGGTCCGCGACGACCCTGCGTTCCAGGAGGAACAGGTGAGTTTGAGCGGGCTGCGGGCGGGGGACCCGGAGCGGATCGGCGAGCTGACGCTCGTCGGCCGGCTGGGCGCGGGCGGTATGGGTGTCGTCTACCTGGCACAAGGTCCTGACGGCCGGCTGGTAGCCCTCAAACGGCTGCGCGAGGACCTCGCCTCGGACGCCGGGTTCCGGGCGCGGTTCCGGCGTGAGGCCGCGACGTTGCTGCGCGTGCAGGGCGCGTGCACGGCAAGGGTGCTGGCGGTCGAGGTCGAGGCGAGCACCCCGTACGTCGTCATGGAGTACGTCCAGGGCCCGACGCTGTCGGAGTACGTCGGTGAACACGGGCCGCTGCGCGGTGACATGGCGCGGTTGTTCGCCGTCGGTCTCGCCGAGGCGCTCGTGGCGATCCACCGGGCCGGCGTCGTCCACCGGGATCTCAAGCCCGGGAACGTCCTGCTGTCGGAGCAGGGCCCGAAGGTCATCGATTTCGGCATCGCGCAGGCCGCCGACGCGACGGCGCTGACCCGCACCGGTGTCGCGGTCGGCACCGTGGGCTACATGGCGCCGGAGCAGGTTCGCGGACAGGCCGGGCCTCCGGCCGACGTGTTCGCGTGGGCGCTGACCGTCGCCTACGCCACCACCGGGCGGCCCCCCTTCGGCACCGGACCGGCCGACGTGGTGCTCTACCGGGTCCTGCACGAAGAACCCGATCTGGACGGTGTCCCCTCCCGCCTCAGGGCGCTGCTGACGTCGGCCCTGGCACGGTCACCCGAGCGGCGCCCCGCTCCGGCGCGCCTGCTCTGCGAGCTGACCGGCGGCGAGGGTCCCGGGGCGGACCTCGACACCGAGGCCGTCGGCACGGTGCTCGCCACGGCGTGGCGGATGCCGGAGGCGGCGGTACCGAAGCGGCGCGCCGCACGGACCGCTGCCGCGGCGGTGCTGGCGCTCCTCGTGACGGCCGGGATCCTGTGGGCGGTACTGCCCGGCAAAGGCCGCACGACGGCATCGGGGACGACCGCTCCTTCGAGCCGGGCGGCGAGCACGGCCCCGTCCTCGCCGCGGAACACGTCAGCGCCGCCCGCCGCTTCGGGGACGAGACCCGCGTCCGCTGCCCCCGGGCCGACGGCGCCGTCACCTCCGGCGCTGGCGGGCTCGATCACCAACACCCACAGCGGGCTGTGCGTCGACACCAACGGCCCGCAGCGGCCCGGGCTCGACGTGGTGCTCCGCGCGTGCGGGAATTTCAGCGGTCAGATCTGGCGCCACGACGAGACGCGCATGCGGCTCACGAACACTCCCAGTGGCCTGTGTCTCGACACGGACGGGAAGCCCGCCGGCGGGGTCACGGCAGTGCTCAACCCGTGCGGCGACTTCAGCGGCCAGCAATGGCGCCACGACGCCGCCACCGGGCGGTTCGGCAACCCGGCCAGCGGGCTGTGCCTGGACACGAACGGCCCCCCGGCCCTCGACCTCGGCCTGGTGCTCAACCCCTGTGGGAACTACACCGGCCAGTACTGGCGGATGTGGCAGAAGCGGGAAGGGTGACCTCGTGGGCCTCGCGGAACGCCCGGCTGAACCCGGTGGCGCTCTGGAAGCCCCAGCGAGCCGCGACCGCCTGAACGGACCGGCCGCTCAGCTCCTCGCACGCGAGGTCGGCGTGGGCGCGCTCCAGCCGACTTCGGCGGATACGTGCCGCGATGGTCAGGGGCTCGTCGCCACACCAGAGCGCCCCTCCCCCGGGAGGGGCGTTCCGTGTCATCGGCTCCTTGATCGGTGGCGCGCCGTTCGGCGTGCCGGGGAGAATGCGGGCATGCGCATAAGAGCCGTACGCCCGGACGAGCTGCCGCTCCTCCAGGACATCGAGAGGGCCGCCGGGCAGTGCTTCTGGGACATCGGCATGCCGGAGATCGCCGACGACGAACCACTCCCTCTCGGTGAACTCGCCCGCTACCACCACGCCGGGCTGGCCTGGGTCGCGGCCGACGACGCCGACGCGCCGGCCGCCTACCTGATCGCCGACCGGGTCGACGGCAACCTCCACGTCGAGCAGGTCTCGGTGCACCCCCGCAGCTCGCGTCGCGGTGTCGGCCGGCTGTTGCTGGAGCATCTGGCGGACCACGCCTCGGGCGAGGGGGCACCCGCCCTGACCCTCACCACGTTCACCCGGGTGCCGTGGAACGCTCCCTACTACGCACGCTGCGGTTTCCGGCTCATGGACGACGGCGGCCTCACTCCCGGTCTGCGGCAGATCCGCGAGCTCGAAGCGGCCCACGGCTTGGACCGGTGGCCGCGGGCCTGCATGCGCCGGGTGCTGTGACGTCCCGGTGAGGCGGACTGCGCCACCGCCGTGAAGGTGCTCCGGCAGCTGATCCGCAACGCCGGCGGGACGGCCGGCTGACGGACCTGCCCGGTCGGGCGGTTCAGGTCCCCGTCGCGGTCAGGGTGCGCGTGAAGTGGTCGGCGAGGTGGGGCAGCCAGTCGGTGCGGACGTTGCCGAGGAGGTGGTCGCCGTGCGGCACGCAGAGGTGGGTGCCGTGCGGTGCCAGGCGGGCCAGGGGTTCGCCGTTCGTGACGCCGGGGATGACGTCCGCCTCTCCGTCCACGACCAGCAGGGGGGCCGTGATCCGCGGTGCCAGGGCGGAGAGGTCCACGTGCCGTGCGAAGGCGCGGGCGGCGTCGGCGCCCCCGGTGCGGCGGGTCATGATGTCCCGCACCGGCGCGGGCAGTTCCTCCCAGTCGAGGCGGAAGGGCCCGCTGACGGTGGCGACCGCCGCCACCCGCGGCTCCAGGGCCGCGGCGCGGGCGGCGAAGTAGCCGCCCAGGCTGAGGCCGACGAGGCCGACGCGTGCGGCGCCGAGCGCGTCGACGACCCGGCTGACGACCTGCTCGTACTCCGGCTGGAGGGTCGTCGCGTCCGCGAGGACGCCCTGGCCCGGGCCGTCCACCGCGAACACGGCCAGGCCCCTGGCCAGCAGCGCGGACGCCAGGTCGAGGAACTCCTCCTTGGCCGAGTCCAGTCCGGGGACGACGACCACGGTGGCGGGCGCGTCGTCCGGGCCTCGCAGCCAGCCGGCGAAGCCGTCGCCGCTCACGCGTCGCGCACCGGGCTCCAGCAGGCCGAGGGCCCGGCCCAGGGCCTCGTCCGCGGCCGCGGCGGCACGGCCCGCCCGCGCGTGGGGCGCGAGCGTGGCGAGGTGGAACCACCGGGCCGCCATCAGCAGGTGTTCACCCGCGGACACGGACGAGGCCGCCCGGTCGGCGCGCGTGAGGTGGGTGTGCGCGGTGCGGGCGAGGGCCGGTCCCCAGTCGTCGACGGACGTGAGGGCGTCGGTGACGCGCCGGTACTCGTGGGGGTCGACTCCCGCGCCGGTGGCGCGTGTCCACTGGGCGGCTGCGAACTCGTGGGCGTTCATCGTGCGGTTCCTCCGGTCAGCAGGACGGCTTTGCCTCGGATGCGGCGTTCTCGCAGGTCGACCAGTGTGTCTGCGGTCCGCGTCCAGTCTGCGGTCCGGCCGGTCTCGGGGTGCAGCCGGCCTTGTTCCACCAGGCGCACCAGTGCCGCCAGGTCGGGGCCGTAGGGGGCACCCGCGTAGTGGAAGTGCCGGATCGTGACGCGTTCGGGCCCGTTCAGCAGGTCGAAGAAGTCGAGGGTGACCGGGGTGCGGCTGGCCTGGCCGAACCAGACGAGGGTGCCGCCGGGGCGCATCCTGGACAGTGCGGCCGGCAGGGCGGTGCCGCCCGTGGACTCCAGTACGACGTCGAACGGCCCTTCGGCCTCGGTGACGTCGTGCACCACCCGTGCGCCCAGTGCCGTGAGCCGCTCGCCGCGCTGCGGCGTGGCCGTCACCGCGGTCAGCTCCGCTCCGGCCCCGACGGCCAGCTCGGTGACGTAGTGGCCGACGCCGCCCGAGGCGCCGGTCAGCAGGACCCGCTGCCCGGCCAGGGAGCCCGCCGTGCGCAGCAGGCGCAGGGCGGTGATCCCGGCGAGCGGCAGGGCCGCCGCCCGGGCGCTGTCGATGGTGTCCGGGAGCACCGCGAGGGAGTGGGTGGGCACGGCCGCGTACTCGGCCCAGCCGCCCTGGGCCGGATGCCCGACGACGCGGGTGCCGGTGCCGGGGCCGGAGCCGTCCGCCGCGGCCTGGACGACGAGGCCCGCGATGTCCTTGCCGGGCAGCCAGCCGGGCCTGGGGTGTTCGAGGAGGAAGGTCTCGCCGCGGTTCGGTGCGAACGCGTCGACCTTGACCAGTGCCTCGTCCGGCTCCGGGACGGGCTGGGGGGCCTCGGCGAAGGCGACCGGTCGCGTCGCGTCCCCGGTGGGAATCAGTCTTTGCATGCCGAGGATGCAACACCGGTGGCCGCCCGCTGATCCAACAACCGGCGCGCGAGGCCGACAACCGATGGTTGTCGCCTATGGTGAGGGCCATGGATCTTGATGTGGCGCAGGTACGTGCCTTCGTGCGCGCCGCAGAGGAACTGCACTTCGGGCGGGCGGCCGGGATGCTCGCCATCTCGCAGCAGGCGCTGTCCAAGCGGATCGCGCGGCTGGAATCCCTGCTCGGCACCCGGCTGTTCGAGCGCGGCGGCACCGGTGTCCGGCTCACCGATGCCGGACGGCGTTTCCTGGCGCCGGCCCGGCACGCCGTGGCCGCCGCCGACACCGCGGTCGCGGCGGCCGCCGGGACCGGCCGGCCGCTGCGCGTGGACGTCTGGGGGCACCTGTACGCGCCGATGCGGACGCTGGCCCAGGTCGCCGCGGGGGCCGGGGAACTGGTGCCGGGGCACGGCCGTGATCTGCCCTCGGTCGCGGCGGCACTGCTGGACGGTGACATCGACGCGGCCTTCGGCCGGGTCCACCCTCCGCTGCACGGCGGACTGGCGCACCGGCTCATCCGCCTCGAACCCGTGGACGCCGTACTGGGCACCGCCCATCCCCTCGCTTCCTCGGCGGCGCTGCGGCCCGGGCAGCTGCGCGGCAGCGTGCTGTGGGCACCCGGCACGCTGGACCGCCTGGACTTCCTCCACCAGTTCGCCGACCGGTTCGGCATTGCGGACCGGGCCACGAGCATCAACCTCGGGCTCGGCCACTTCCTCGCGGAGGTGGCCGGGGACCCGCGGCGGTTCTCGCTCGTGCCCGCCGACGTCCCCCTGCCGGACGTCCCCGGCCTGCGCTCCGTCCCGCTGGTCGACCCCACTCCGCTGTACGCCTGGTCGCTGCTGTGGCGCACCGGCGACGAGCACCCGGGGCTCGGCCGCCTCACCGCGGCCTGCGCCGCGGAAGCGGGGCGCAGCCGTTGGCTGGAGTACGACCCGGCGCGCGACTGGATGCCCGAACCGCCTACGAGCGGGCCCTAGGGGGTGCCCTCCGCGGCCGCGGAGGGCGTCACGGCCGGTGGTGGTGGGCGCGGGCCTCGGCGGTGGCCTTCAGGTCGTCCAGCCATGCTTCGAGTCCCTGGCGGAGGATGGCGGTCGCGGTGGGGACGTCCGCGTCGACCTGGGGGCCGGTGTGGGTCTCCTCGGTGCTCACCCGGATCCCGCCCGGGGTCTCGGTGAAGTTCCACACGTGGACGCCGTCGATGTGCAGCCCCTTCCCGGTCGCGGGGCCCGTCCAGCGGACGCAGGAGTGGTGCCGGAGCTGTTCGACGGTCGAGGTGATCTCCAGGCTGGTGGCCGGCGTCGGGTTGGGAGGTACCGGGGTGGTCCAGCGGAAGGCCGAGCCCCGGTGGAGGGGGCCGTGGTCGAGGCGTTCCGCGGTCGTGACGGGAGCCTGCCAGGACGGCCAGCGTTCCACGTCGGTGTGCAGCTTCCAGACCGTGCGGAGCGGCGCGTCGACGAGGACCTCGGCCCGGTGCCGGACTCGGGCGCCCGGGTCGACGCCGGCCCCGCGGCAGGTGAGGGGCTCGCCGGGGCGGGGGCCGTGGGGGTTACCCGCCGCGGCGGGTAACGCGGTGGCGCCGATGAGGGCGACGGCCGGCGGGAGGGTGAACAGGGCGGCGCGGATGCCGGACACGGTGTTCTCCTTCGACGTTCGGTGGCGAGCATGGCGAGCGGGAGAGGATCCAATGTTCGTTAGACGTTATAACCACACGGAAGTGAGAGGCAATAGG
The DNA here is from genome assembly GCF_055602105.1 of Streptomyces sp. NPDC037421. Classification (NCBI taxonomy): domain Bacteria; kingdom Bacillati; phylum Actinomycetota; class Actinomycetes; order Kitasatosporales; family Streptomycetaceae; genus Streptomyces; species Streptomyces sp. NPDC037421. Next base: position 23,410 of record NZ_JBVJWV010000024.1, on the reverse strand, counting down.
TTGCGTGATACCTTCTAACTCGCCGGGCGGACGGCACGGCGGGGGACGGGAAAGGCGGCCGGCCATGGCGGGAACGAGCGCGAGGACCCCGCGGGAGCGCTACCGGGCCCAGGTCCGCGCGGAGATCAAGGAGCGCGCCTGGGAGCAGATCGCCGCGGCGGGGGCGTCCGCGCTCTCCCTCAACGCGATCGCGAAGCAGATGGGCGTGAGCGGGCCGGCCCTCTACCGCTACTTCGCCGGCCGCGACGAGCTGATCACCGCACTCGTCCGCGACGCCTACCGGAGCCTCGCCGACACCCTCCGGGCGGCCGCCGCGGCCGGCGCCGGCCTGACCGGACTGGCGCACACCCTGCGGGACTGGGCCCTGGCGGACCCCCAGCGGTACTTCCTGCTCTACGGCACACCGGTCCCCGGCTACCACGCGCCCGAGGACACCACCGCCATCTCCGCCGAGATCATGACCACCCTGCTCCACGCCTGCGCGACCCCCGCTCCGGCCGCGCCCGCGACGCCGTTCACCGCCCACCTGGCGGAGCACCGCGACTGGGCCGGCGGCCACTCCGCCCCGCCCGAGGCCCTCCACCGCTTCCTGGCCTTCTGGACCCGCCTGCACGGCATCCTGTCCCTGGAGCTCGCCGGTCACTTCGCCCCGATGGGCTTCGACCCCGCCCTGCTGTTCGCCGCCGAACTCGACGGCCTCGGGACCCCCGGGGGCTGACGATCCCCGGCCGCACGGAGCGCTATGCCCTCATTGCGTGGATATCCTGTGAACTGTGATCGAGTCCGGACGGCCGCGGCTCCGTCGGCGCCCCGGCCCGGGAAGGCTTGTGCGGCTGTCGCCGGTCATCCTGACCGTCGTCATCGCCAGCCTGGCGTACACCACTCCGCCGGAGATGGCCTTCAGCCGCCTCCTGCCCGCCGCCCCGGCCCTCGCCGCCGCCATGTGGCCGGTACTCCCTACCGTCCTGCTCGGTACGGTCTGCCTGATCCTGATGATCGGCCTCAGCCTCGTCTTCCCCGACCTGGGGACGTGGTGGACGGCCGCCGGGATCATCGCGGTCACCGTCGCCGCCGCGTACGGAAGCCACCTGCGGCTCCAGCGCGAGCGCACCCTCTTCCAGGTGAGGCTGGTCGCCGACGCGGCGCAGCAGGTGGTGCTGAGCCCCATGCCCCGCCGCTTCGGCGACGTGGCGATCGAATCGCTGTACCTGGCGGCCGCGGCGGAGGCCCGCATCGGCGGGGACTTCTACGAGGTGGCCGACACGCCGTACGGGGTGCGGCTGCTCATCGGTGACGTGCGGGGCAAGGGGCTGCCCGCGGTGGGGGCGGCCGCGGCGATCGTCAACGCCTTCCGGGAGGCGGCCTACGACGAGACCGACATGGTCGACGTCGCACGCCGGATGGACGCCAGCAGCACCCGCTACAACGCCGCCTTCCCCGCCGACGGAGCGACGGAGCGCTTCGCCACCGCCCTGCTCGTCGAGATCCCGCACGAGGGCAGGCACATCGACATCCTCAACTGCGGACACCCTCCGCCGCTCCTCCTGAACCGCGGGGAAGTCCGTGTCCTCGAACCCGACGCCCCCTCGCCGCTGCTCAGTCTCGCGGAGCTGATCGGCGATCACTACAGCGTCGACAGCTTCGAGTTCGCCCCGGGCGACCTGCTGCTCCTCTACACCGACGGGATCGCCGAGGCCCGCGCCCGCGACGGCGAGTTCTTCCCGCTGACGGCCTGGATGCGACGGCAGCCCCCGACCCCGCCCCGCGAACTGCTCGCGGCCCTCCACCGCGACCTCCTCCGCTACAGCAGGGGACGGCTCGACGACGACGTCGCCGCCCTCGCCGTCCGCCTGAGTGAACCCTGAGGTCCGCCCCCGCGGCGGTGCCGGAGTCCGCCACCACGGCGGCGGGCCGCCCCCGGGCCCGCTACCCTGCGGACATGGTGTCCCCCTCCCGTCCCGGTCGTACGCGCCGTGTCGCGCTGGCGGTGGCCGCCGCCGCGGCCGCCACGGCGGTCGGGGTCTGGCTGTACCAGGACCTGGCGCGGCAGGGCGACTTCGACTCCGATCCGCGTCCCTGCTCGCTCGTGTCGGCGCAGACGGCCCGGCTGGTGGCGGGGCCGGCGGAGGGGGTGGAGGCCGAGTCGTCCTGCACCTGGGCGGGCCCCGGACGTGACCCGCAGCCGGTCCTGCAGGTGCGGGTGACCCGGCTGGGGACGCCGCAGGCGCGGGAGAGCTTCCGGCGGGTCAAGGAGGAGTCGGAGGGGAAGACGGGCCCGATGACGGCGGAGCTGTCGGACTTCGGCGACGAGGCGTTCTCACGCATCCGGTATCCCAGCGGGGGCAGGGTGACCAGCGAGGTCTGCTTCCGCCAGGGCAACGTGGTGGTCGCGGTCCGGTACGCACCGGTCGACGGCGACATCGACCCGTCCCACGCGGGCGCCTACGAGGTGGCCACGGAGGCGGCGGCCCGGCTCGGCAAGGGGAACTGACTCCGGGGCCGCGTGGGCGACCCCTCGGTGCGCCCGTGGCAGCACCTCGGCTCCCCGGGTGAGGGCGGCCGCCGGCTGGCAGGCCCCGACGGGGCGAGAGCGGTACCCGGCCGACTCCCCTGGAGGGGCCGCCGGTTACGGTTCCCGAACGTACGCACCACACGGGGGAGTTCCATCATGCGCATCCACCGGAGCCGTTCCGCGGCCCTGGCCACCTTCACCGGGCTCGTTCTCGGCCTGACGGGCTGTGAGGGCGGTGCCACGAGCGGGGCGCTCAAGGCACCCACGGCGAGCCCGAGCTCGGGCACGGCGGCCTCTGACGCCGCTCCGACGCCGACCCCGACGCCGACTCCGACGCCGTCCCGCACCGAGACGCCGGCGGCCGCCGCGAGCCCTGCCGAGGCGGGCACGGGCGGCAGCGGCGGGCCGGGCACCGAGGACAGCTACGCCTACACCCACCCTTGCTCCGCACGGGACATCACCGTCAAGCTGACCTCGCCGCAGGGCTTCCCGGCCACGGTCCGCGTCATCACGGTGACCAACAACGGCTCCACCACGTGCGGGCTCGCCTTCCACCCCGCCGTCGGCTTCAGCGCCAAGGGCACCGCCCTCGGCATCCAGGCGACGCCTCCCGACGGCCTCGGCGGTGCTCCGGCGCACCCGGTCCGGCCGGGGGCCACCACGTACGCGGCCGTGGACCTCAACCCGTCGGGCGGCAGCGGACCCGTCGCCGACGAGATCGTCATCCTGGCCGACCCGGACCACATGCCGAACGCGGTCAGCGTCAGGCTGCCGCTCGCCGCCCCCGGCACCGTCTCCCGCCCGAAGACCGGCCTGTACCACTTCACCGCCCACGACTCGTTCAAGACCCTCTAGGGAGTGTCCTGCTGCTGCCCGTGCGCCCGTTTGGCGACGACCGCGGCCGCCGCGACCGCGCTCGCGGTGAAGGCCAGTGCGAGCATCCACCGCTGGTCGAAGGTGTGCCCGGTGGCGTGGTCGAGGGAGTAGCGGCCCGCGCCGGCGAGGCCGATGGCAGCCGCTGTGAATCCGAGGAACGCCGGGTACTCGTATCCGCCGGCCTGTGCGAAGAAGCCGGCCGGAGCATGGACGGACACCGCGCCGGCCATGGCGCCCGCCGCCGCGGCGCCGGCGGCCGGGGTCGCGAGCCCTAGGACGAGCAGGGCCCCGCCCCCGGTCTCGCCGAGTCCGGCGGCCAGGGCGCTCTGCCGGCCGGGGGTGAAGCCCATGTGCTCCATGGCGGCGGGGGGGTTCTTCCCCCCCCCCCCCCCCCCACCCCCCCCCCCCCCTCCCTCTCCCCCCCCCCCCCCCCACCCCCCCCCCCCCCCCCCCCCCCCCCCTCCCACCCCCCCCCCCCCCCCCCCCGCCGAACCAGCCGAACAGCTTCTGGGTGCCGTGTGCCATCAGCACGGCCCCGGTCCCGGCGCGGAGGGCCAGCAGCGCGAGGTCGCGTCGGTTGATGCAGTTCATCGAAGTCTCCCTGGGACAACGGGGCCGGATGCCGGGAACATCCGTATCCATTCCGGGCGACGACGCCCCGCGTACGGGAACAGGTCCGCCGAACGGGCGAGCGACCGGGGGGGGGACCCGCCGCGGCCCGTGCCGGGACGCGTTCCGCTCACGCCGTCGCCGTGGCCGTGGCCGCGCCCTCCGGCGAAGGGGTGCCGGCGGGACGCGTCCGAAGCCAGTACGAACGGGCCGCGACGGTCAGGGCGATGCCGTAGACGGCGAAGGCGGCCACACCGATCCAGCCGACCAGCAGCGCGTCGCCCGCGGAGTGGAAGTCGCCACGCCGCATCGGCGCCACTCCGGACGTGGCCAGGGCCAGGTATCCGACCCCCACGACGCCGTACGGGGCGAGGGTGGCGGCGCCGAGCAGGGCGGGGGTGAGCGGGAGCCAGCGCGGCACGCGGCGGCCGCGCAGGAAGGGGGTCCAGCGCGGGAAGACCTGCCCCCAGGGGCGGACCAGGCCCCAGAGCAGGAACACGCCGAGGGCGGCCAGCAGGGCGGTGGGGTCCAGGCCCCAGGACTCCAGCGTGAGGAAGACGCCCGAGGCGCCGTTGCGCTCGGATACCGCGAGCACCTCCGCACCGGTGGTCCCCGCGAACGTCCCGCCGAACGCCCAGAGCAGCTTCATCGCCGCGTACGGGACGAAGGCCAGCGTCCCCGCCCAGGCGGCGAGCAGGACCGGGCGGGGTGCGGCGGACGGCGCCCGTGCGGTGGTGCCGGCGGGCGGCCGGCCGGACCGGGCCGTGGCCGCGAGCAGGACCGCCCCGACGGCCGCGAGGGCCTTGTTCGCAGCGGAGGCCCGGCTGTCCACCCCCTGACCGAACATCAGCGTGATGACGTCCATCAGCAGGCTGAACGCGGTGGTACCGGCCAGGGCGCAGAGCACCCAGAGCAGCGCCCGGACCACCGGCCGCAGCCCGTACAGCACCACCGCACCACCGGCCGAGGCCGACAGCGCGCCCAGCGCCGCGACCGCCCACCCCGGCCAGGAGCTCCCCGGGCCGCCTCCGTGATAGGGCAAGGAGGTCCCGGTCAGCGCGCACGCCAGGCCGAAGCCCGCGTACGGCACCGCCCACAGCATCGTCGCCGGGGCCGCCCACCGCTGCCACCGCTGCCACCGGGCGCTCCGGAGCGCCTCCGTCGTCCGTTCGGTACTGGTCATGTCCCGAACCTCGCACCGAGCACGGCGGCGCGGCGTCACCCGGCGGAACCATCTCCCTCCCCCGGCCGGGGGAGGCGGGGCGCGGCGCGGGACCCCGTCAGTCCACGAGCACGCCGGGGTTGAGGATGCCGCGGGGGTCGAGCGCGTCCTTCGCGGCCCGCAGGGCCAGTGCGAAGGGTTCGGGGCGCTGGAGGTCGTAGCCCGGCCGGTGGTCCCGTCCTACGGCGTGGTGGTGGGTGATGGTGGCGCGGTGCCGGTGCAGGACCTCGCCGGCGACGGTCTTGAGGCCGTCCCAGAGGGCGACTTCGCCGCCGGGCCGTCCTGCGGCGAGGACGGTGAAGTAGGGGGCCGCGCCGTCGGGGTAGACGTGCGTCAGGCGGCAGTTGACGGTGGCGGGGTGTCCGGTGGCCTTGAGTGCCGCCGCGCCGACCTCGGTGCGCACCGCGTCGATCAGGCCGGGGACGCGGTCCCAGGTGGCGGCCGTCTCGAAGGTCTCCGCCACCGCGCCCATCCGGACGAGGCCGTCGCGGAGGTAGGGCATCCGCAGGAAGGCCGCGCGCCACGCGCCCACGGCCGCGTCGCCGGCCGGTGTCCCGTCGGCTCCCCGGTCCGGGCCGGTGCTCCCGCCGCGGCGGCCGCCGTGGGAGCGGGCCAGCTCGACGGCGCGCGCGAGCCGGCCGTCGACCGGTTCGTGCGCGGACTCGAAGCCCAGGACGAGGACGGAGCCGCCGTCCTGGGCGGCGCCCGACAGGGCGGCCTCGCCCGGGTCGAGGAGGCGGCAGTTGGCGGGTGAGAGGTCGGACTGCGCGAGGTCGCGCACCGCGCGGAGGGCCGCGTGGAAGTCCGTGAAGGCGACGGCCGCGGAGGCCTTGTGGCGGGGGCGTTCCTGGAGGCGCATCCATGCTTCGGTGATGACGCCGAGCGCCCCTTCGGAGCCCAGGAAGAGGCGGTCGGGCGAGGGGCCCGCCCCTGAGGCGGGCAGGCGCCAGGAGCCGCTGGTGCCGGCGGGGGTGACCACGCGCATCGACTGGACGAAGTCGTCGATGCGGGTGCGTCCGGTGGCGTAGTGGCCGCCGGCCCGGGTGGCGAGCCAGCCGCCGAGGGTGGAGAACTCGAAGCTCTGCGGGAAGTGGCGCAGGGTCAGGCCGTGCGGGCGCAGCTGGGCCTCCAGGTCCGGCCCCAGGGCGCCGGCCTGGATGCGCGCGGCGCGGCCCGCGGTGTCGACCTCCAGGACGCGCCGCATCGCGGTCAGGTCGAGGGACAGCACCGCCCGGTGGGCGTCGCCCCGGTACTCGACTCCCCCGCTGACCGAGGAGCCGCCGCCGTAGGGGACGACGGCGGTCCCGTGGCCGCCGGCCCAGTCCAGGAGGTCGGCCACGCCCTGCTCGTCGGCGGGGCGGGCGACGAGGTCGGGGATGCGGCCGGGCTGCCCGCGCAGGGCGCGCGCCACGTCGCGGTAGGCCTTGCCCATGGCGTGGGCGGCGCGGTCCGCCGGGTCGGCGGTGACCAGGTGGGCGAGGCTGGGGGGCGGCTCGACGGCGGGGGCCCCGATGCGGAGGTCGCGTACGTCGGGGACGGGCAGGGGCCGGGCCAGGGTGCCGGGGAGCAGTGCCCCCATCGCGGCGCATTCCGCGTCGTCGGGGTGGGCGTCGGTCCAGCCCCAGCCCCACCAGGAGCGGGTGCGGGGGGCCGGGCGAGGGGTGGTGCCGTCCATGGAGGTACTCCAGAGGTCGCCGTGGCACAAATTTACCTTGCGGTAAATTACCTACTGGTAAGATCGATTCATGGCAACCCCTTCTTCAAGAGCCGGCACCAAGGGAGTCCCCCGCGAGCACCGCGCCCGCCAGATGCTGGACGCCGCCACGGAGGAGTTCGGCACCCGTGGTTACGCGGCCGCGTCGCTGCCCGCGATCGCCGCCCGGGTCGGCGTCACCAAGACGCTGCTGCACCAGTACTTCGGCACCAAGGAGGACCTCTACACGGCCTGCCTGGTCCCGGTCGGCGACCGGATCCTGGAGGCCGTCCGCGCGGCCATGGGGCCGGACGGGACCACCCCGCAGACCCCGCTGCGCGTGCTCGACGCGATCTTCACCGCGCTGGAGGGGCAGCGGGAGGCGTGGTTCGTGCTCTACGACACCACCCTGCCGCCGGACGGGGAGGCCGCGCGCGTGGCCGCCGGCTACTGGTCGGCCGTCGACCGGCTGGCCGCCGCCGGCACCGCCGAACTGCTGCGCGGTGCCGGATCCGCCGATCCGCTGGACGCCGACGCGCTCATGTACGTGTGGCGGGACCTGGTCGCCACCCTGGTCCGCTGGTGGGTCAAGCACCCGGAGCAGACCCCGGACGCCATGACCCGGCGCTGCGCCCGCCTGTTCGCGGCGGCCGCGGCCCTCGCCCCGGACGGCGGCCGCTGATCCCGCGGCGTCAGAAGGCGTAGAGCGCGTTGCCGTTCAGGGTCGCCGACATCTCGCAGGGGTTGGGGAAGGTGTGCTGCCACGAGATGCGGCTGCCGCGCCAGACGCCGTCCGCCGTGACCGTGACGGGGGCGTACTGCCGGGGGCAGGGGCGGTCCGGGGCCGGGGCGGCCAGCAGGCGGTCGAGCTTGCCGCCGGTGGCGCCCAGGGCGTCGCACGCGGCCCTGGGGTCGGGGTGCGTTCCCTCGGCGGTGTAGGCGCAGCTGAGGGTGGCGGCCCGCAGGACGGTGCCCGCGGCGGCGTCGCGGCCCTGGATGACGCTGAAGACCATGGCGGACGGTCCGTGCGGGGTCGCGGGCGCGGCCTGCGCCACGCCCGTGGCGCCGGCGAGGCAGAGGAGGGCGGCGGCGGAGACTGCTGCTAAGCGGTGACGCACGACAGGACTCGCTTTCGATTCAAAGGTTGAAACTGGCCCTATCTCTGCTATCCAGCGGCCAGTTGGGGGTGACATTGTCAGATATGAAAGGCCTCCGCACGTCGAGGATCGATTTACGGACGCCAGGTTCGGATATCGGATCCCTGGTGGCGGCGGCGAGCGGTTCACCACGGGGCCGTCCAGGGTGACCGGATCGGTGCGGCCGCGGGGCGGCACGCGGGGCGGGCGAGAGCCGGGTGACCCGTGCGTACTGCACGTCGGGCTGGTGACAAACGCGACTGTCGCCGCTTCCTCGCGGCGTGTCACCTTTGCTCCCGTCACCGACCGAGGGAGCAGGTGTGAGCAACGGGCACGCGGCGTACTGCGACGCCGACCGCTGGTTCTACGACGCCCCGTACCGGCGTGCCGGAGAGGGCTTCCCGGCGGCCGTCGCCCCCGTACCCGAGGGCTGGCGCTCGCACCGCAGCGGCGACTGGCTCGCCCTGCGCCCCCTCGGCCTGCGACTGCCCTCCCAGGGCTGGAAGATCCACGTGTCGGCCTGCCTCGACAACGCGGAGTCCGTCCTCGACCGGGTCCACGCCTACTGCGTGGAGCGGCGGATCGCCTTCAAGTTCGTGCCCAGCCGGTACCTGCTGCACCTGCGCAACGCCAAGTACGCGGACCGCGCCGCGAGCGGCAAGTTCCTCACCGTCTACCCCGCCGGCACGGACGCCTGCCGGGGCGTCGCCGAGGACCTGGACGCCCTGCTGGCCGGCGAGCCCGGCCCGTACATCCTCAGCGACCTGCGCTGGAACGACGGCCCCGTGCACCTGCGTTACGGCAGCTTCACCCTGCGGCACTGCTACGACGAAAGCGGCGAGCTGGTCCCGGCGATCGAGGAGCCGGGCGGACGGCTGGTGCCGGAGGTGCGCGGCCCGGTGTTCCGGCCTCCCGCCTGGGTGGAGCCGCCCGGATTCCTCCGGCCGCACCTGGAGCGGCGCTCCGCCGTCACCCTGGAGGGCATGCCCTACGCCGTGGAGCGGGCCCTGCACTTCTCCAACGGCGGCGGGGTGTACGCGGGCCGCGACACCCGCACGGGAGAGCCGGTCGTCCTCAAGGAGGCCCGCCCCTTCGCCGGGCTCGCCGCCGACGGGGCGGACGCCGTTGCCCGGCTGCACCGGGAGCGCAGGGCGCTGGAGCGGCTGGCCGGACTGGACTGCGTACCCGCAGTCCGCGGGGCCTTCACCGTCGGGGACCACCACTTCCTGGCGCTCCAGTACCTCGACGGCAAACCCCTCAACACCTACTTCGCCCGCCGCCATCCGCTGATCGAGGCCGACCCCGGCCCCTCGGAGCTCGCCGCCTACACCGACTGGGCACTGAAGATCCACGCCCGGGTGACGGAGGCCGTCGACGCCGTGCACGCCCGCGGCATCGTCTTCAACGACCTGCACCTGTTCAACATCATGGTCGCGGAGGACCCGGCCACCGGCGAACCCTCCGTCGCGCTGCTCGACTTCGAGGCCGCCGCCCACGTCGACGAGGGCCTGCGCCAGACGGTGGCCAACCCGGCCTTCGTCGCACCGCCCGGCCGGCGCGGCTTCGCCGTCGACCGGTACGCCCTGGCCTGCCTGCGCCTGGCCCTGTTCCTGCCGCTGACCAGTCTGCTGGTGATGGACCGGGGCAAGGCCGCGCACCTCGCGGACATCGCCGCCGAGCAGTTTCCCGTACCCCGTTCCTTCCTCGACGAGGCGGTACGGGAGATCCTCGCCGGTCCGGCGGACGGCTCCCCCGGCGGGCGGGCACCCGCCCCCGCCCTGCCGTACCTCCCGGCCCGCCCCGAGGACTGGCCCGCCGCCCGCGCCTCCCTCACGGCCGTCCTGCGCGCCACCGCCACCCCGGACCGCGAGGACCGCCTCTTCCCCGGGGATCCGGCCCAGTTCGCCACCGCGGGCGGCGGAACGGCCTTCGGCCACGGGGCCGCCGGGGTCCTGTACGCACTCGCCGAGACGGGCGACGCGCCCTGGCCGGAGGCCGAGGAGTGGCTGCTGGCCCGTACGCGGGACCCGGAGTCCGGCACCCCGCTCGGCTTCTACGACGGCCTCGCCGGACTCGCCTGGACCCACCACCGGCTCGGCCATCACGACCGGGCGCTCGCCCTGGTGGAGCGCCTGCTCGACCAGCCGTGGCAGTCCGCCGGCCCGGACCTGCACGGCGGCCTCGCCGGCATCGGGCTCGCCCTCGACTCCCTCGGCACGGCCACCGGCGACGGCACCCTGCACGGCGCCGCCCTGCGCTGCGCCGAACTGGCCCACGCCGCCGCCCCGGGGCTCAAGCGGACGGGGCTGCTCTACGGCCACAGCGGGATCGCCCTGCTGCACCTGCGCCTGTACGAGCGCACCGGGGACCCCGAACTGCTCCGGCGTGCCGGGCACTTCCTGCACCGGGACCTGGACCACTGCGTGACCAGCGCCTTCGGCACGCTCCAGGTGGACGAGGGCTGGCGCACCATGCCCTATCTCGGCGCGGGCAGCGTGGGCATCGGCGTGGTCCTCGACGACTGGTCCTGGCACGCGGCGGACGACCGCTTCGAGAAGGCCCGGCCCGAGATCGTCCAGGCGGCCCAGGCCACCTTCTACGCCCAGCCCGGCCTCTTCCGCGGCGCCGCCGGAATGATCCTGCACCTGTCCCGGACCACCACCCCCGGCCCCGGCACCCGTCCCGGGGACATCGGCCGGCAGATCGAGGCCCTGGCCCGTCACGCGCTCCCGTACGAGGGACGGCTCGCCTTCCCCGGCGAGCAGATGATGCGCCTGTCCATGGACCTGTCGACCGGCACCGCCGGCGCCCTGCTGGCCCTCGGCAGCGCCGCCACCGGCGGACGCGTCCACCTGCCGTTCCTCCCGCCGCCGCGCACCGCGGCGGCCCCAGAGCCGGTCCCCACCGGGGGGCCGTGACCCATCGGAGCACACCAGCGAAGGAAAGGAACCAGCCATGACCCTTCTCGACCTGCAGTCCATGGAAACCCCGAAGGAAGAGAACACCGAGGCCGCGCAGCTCGGCGGCGGCGGTGGGGGCGGCAGCCGCGCCAGCCTGCTCCTGTGCGGCGACAGCAGCCTGAGCATCACGACCTGTAACTGATCGGGTCCCGGGGGGGGGGGGGGGGGGGGGGGGGGGGGGGGGGGGACACCCCCCCCCCCCCCCCCACCCCCACCCCCCCCCCCCCCCCCCCCCCCCCCCCCCCCTTTCCCCCCCCCCCCCCCCCCCCCCCCCCCCCCTCCTTCCCCCCCCC
>NZ_JBVJWV010000024.1:9060-12099 GCF_055602105.1 Streptomyces sp. NPDC037421 | reverse complement strand
AGGGGGGGGGGCGCTAGAGCCAGCTGGCTCCTGGGCGGCAAAGAAAGCTGAAGTACCCGACCCTGGACTGGGTGGGCTCCCGGGGGTCCCGGGCGCCCCCCCCCCGGGCCCCGCACCTCATCCCGGGCCGCCCGCGTCCCGGGCCACCGGGAGACACGAGGAGCCGCCGCCGATGACCCCGCCCGACGCCGCCGGTGAGGCGGCGGCCGTCGACACCCCCGGCGAGGCGGCGGCCAGCGGTGCCGCCGACCGGGCGCTGAGGGCGGCCGCTCGGCACAGCGCCGGCCGCACCGCCGCCGTGTCCGCCTGCTCGCTGGCCGCCGCGTGCGCGGCACTGGCCGAACCGGCCGTCCTCGGTCACGCCCTGGACCTGCTCCTGCGCCGCGACCCCTCGGGCACCCTGTGGGCCCTGTACTGCGCGGCGGTGACCGCCGCCGAGGTCCTGCTGGACGCCGCGGCCGCACGGCTCACCGGCAGCGTCGACGCCCGCTCCACCGCCTGGCTGCGCCGACGCTGCCTCACCGCGCTGCTGCGCACCGCACCGCACCACGCCGCCCGGCACTCCCCCGGCGAGATCTCGGCCCGGCTCACGGCGCACGCCGCGGGCGCCGGGACCGTTCCCGCGGCCGTCGCGACGGCCGTCACGGCCCTGCTGCCGCCGGTCGGGGGACTCGTCGCCCTGTTCCTCGTCGACGTCTGGACCGGCCTCGCCTTCCTGGCCGGGGTGCCCGTGCTCGCGCTGCTGCTGAGGGCCTTCGCCCGCGCGTCGGGAGCCAGCGTGGGCAGGTACCAGCAGGTGCAGCTCGCCCTGGCCGGACGCCTCGCCGAGGCCCTGGCCGGCGCCCGCACCATCGCGGCGGCCGGCACCGGCGAACGCGAGGCGGCGCGGATCCTCGCCCCGCTGCCCGAACTGGGCCGCGAGGGACGGCGGATGTGGCGGATCTACGGGGGGACCGCCGCCCGCACCGGCGCCCTGATGCCCCTCCTGCTCTACGTGGTCCTCGGCGTGGGCGGCATGCGTCTGGCGGCCGGGGCCCTCGGCGTCGGCGGCCTGCTCGCCGCCGTCCGCTACGCGGGTCTCGCGGCCGGCGCCGGAGCCGTCACGGGCCGGCTCGCGGCGGTGGTGCGCGGCCGGGCCGCCGCCCGCCGCACGGCCGCCCTCCTCGGCCTGCCCGAACTCCCCCAGGGGGAGCGGGAGTACACCGCCGGCGGCCCCGGCACGCTGGAGCTGCGCGGGGTCCGCCTCGTGCGGGCGGGAAGGACCGTGCTGAGCGGGGTCGACCTGCGCCTCCCGGGCGGCACCACCACCGCGGTCGTCGGCCGCTCGGGGTCCGGCAAGAGCCTGCTGGCGGCCGCCGCCGGACGGCTCACCCCCTGCGACGGGGGCCGGGTACTGCTCGACGGCATCCCGCTGGAGGAGCTCACCTCCGGGGCGCTGCGCCGCGAGGTCGGCCACGCCTTCGAGCGGCCGGCCCTGTTCGGGCGGAGCGTCGGCGCGGCCATCGCCTTCGGAGCCCGGCCGGAGCCCGGAGCGGACGCCGTGCGCTCCGCCGCGCGGGCCGCCGGTGCCGACCCGTTCGTACGCCGCCTGCCCGAGGGCTACGGCACACCGCTCGCCGACGCCCCGATGTCCGGCGGCGAACTGCAACGCCTCGGCCTGGCACGGGCGTTCTGCGGTGCGGAGCGGGTGCTCGTCCTGGACGACGCCACTTCCGCCCTGGACACCGTCACCGCCCGCGGGGTGGAGCGCGCCCTGGCCCACGGGGTGCGGGCCCGGACCCGTCTCGTGGTGACCCACCGCGCCTCCACGGCCGCCCGCGCCGACCTCGTCGTATGGCTGGAGGAGGGCCGGGTCCGGGCCACCGGGACGCACGCGGAGCTGTGGCGGGACCCCGCCTACCGCTCGCTGTTCGGGGCGGGCGGGGACCCGGCCGGCCGCGGGGCGGACCGGTGAGCGAGTACGGCACCTGGCGACGGGTCGGCGGCGAGGGACGCCGCTTCCTGCGCGGCCGCACCCGGACGCTGCGCGGCCTCGCCCTGTGGTCCCTGCTGGAATCCGCCCACACCTTCCTCGGCGGGTACGCGGTGGCCCGCGCCCTCGACGACGGCTTCCTCGCCGCCCGGACCGGCACCGGCCTCGCCTGGCTGGCCGTGGCCGGTGCCGGCGCCCTCCTGGGCGGGCTGGCCCTGCGGGGGGTCTTCGGCGGGCTCGCCGACCTCGTCGAACCGCTGCGCGACGGCCTGGTGCGCCGGGCCGTGCGCCAGGCCCTGGAGCGCGCGGTCGCCGACCCCGCGCGGGCCGCGCACGACGGTGCCGTCTCCCGGCTGACCCAGCAGACCGAGATGGCCCGGGACTCCTTCGCGGGACTGGTGCTCGTCGCCCGGTCCTTCGTCTTCACGGCGGCGGGCGCGCTGGCCGGGATGGCGGCGCTGGCGCCGGTGCTGCTCCTGTTCGTGCTGCCGCCGCTGCTCCTGGGCACGGCCGGATTCCTGCTCACGCTGCGCCCGATGGCGCGGGTGCAGCGGCGGGCGCTCGACACCGACGAGGCCCTCGCCGCGCGGACCGGCGAGCTGGCGGCGGGCCTGCGCGACGTGGTCGCCTGCGGAGGCGGCGCGGATGCGGGGGCCGGCCTGCGGCCGCTGATCGCCGAACAGGAGCGGCTGACGCGCCTGCTCGCCCGGTGGGCCGCGCTGCGTACCGTGGCGCTCGGCGTCGCGGGCCGTCTCCCTGTCATCGCGCTGCTGCTGGGGGCGCCCTGGCTGCTCGGGCACGGGCTGAGCGCGGGGGCCCTGGCCGCCGCGCTCACGTACCTGGTCCAGTCCCTGCTGCCGGCGCTCGACGCGCTCATGGGCGCCCTGGGCTCCGCGGGCACCAGGCTCGTGGTGGTCCTGGACCGCTTCTGCCTCCCGCGGCCGGGGCGGGCGCCGGCCGCCGGGGGGGGGGGGGGGGGGGGGGGGGGGGGGGGGGGGGGGGGGGGGGGGGGGGGGGGGGGGGGAGGGGGGGGGGGGGGGGGGGGGGGGGAGGGGGTAGCCTATATA
>NZ_JBVJWV010000024.1:0-9051 GCF_055602105.1 Streptomyces sp. NPDC037421 | reverse complement strand
CCCCCCCCCCCCCCCTCCCCCTTCCCCCCCCTCCCCCCCCCCCCCCGCCCCCCCCCCCCCCCGCTCCCCCCCCCCCCCCCCCTCCCCCCCCCCCCCCCCCCCGGCGGCGGTCTGGCCGCCGAGCTGCGGCAGGTGCGCTTCGCGTACGGGGCCCACGCCCTGCCGGTGATCGACGGTCTCGACCTGGCCCTGCGCGAGGGGGAGCACCTCGCCGTCGTCGGGCCGAGCGGTATCGGCAAGTCCACGCTCACCGCGCTGCTGGCCGGGCTCCACCCGCCCGGCCGGGGCACCGTACTGCTGGCCGGCGCCCCGGCCTGGCGCGGGCCCGCGCGGGGTCCCGATCCCCGGCGGACCCTGCTGCCGCAGCAGGCGTACGTGTTCACGGGCTCCGTCCGCGAGAACCTGACGCACCTGTGCCCGGGGCCGGTGCCCGGGGCACGGCTGGACGCGGCCGTGGCGGCCCTCGGGGCGGGCGGCCTCGTCGAGCGGCTGGGCGGGCCTGACGCGCCGTTGGACCCGGCCGGGCTCTCGCAGGGCGAGCGGCAGCTGCTGGCCCTGGTGGCCGCCTGCCTGTCGCCCGCTCCGCTGCTGCTGCTCGACGAGGCCACCTGCCACCTCGATCCGCCGGCCGAGGAGCGCGCCGAGCGGGCGCTCGCCGACCGCCCCGGCACCCTGGTCGTCGTGGCCCACCGGATCTCCTCCGCGGCCCGGGCCGACCGGGTCCTCGTACTCGACGGGAGCCGTGCGGTCTGCGGCACGCACGCGGACCTCCCGGGCAGGTCGGCGCTGTACCGGGAGCTGGTGGGGGTCTGGAACGCGCGGGTGTGAACGGGCCGTTCTCAGACCCAGCCGGCCCGCCGGGAGATCCGGATGGCGTCTATCCGGTTGCGGGCGCCGATCTTGCGGGTGGCGGCGGCCATGTAGTTGCGTACGGTTCCGCTGGCGAGGTGCAGGGCGTGCGCGATCTCCAAGATGGAATCGCCCTCCGCGGCCCGGGCCAGCACGGTCAGTTCGCGCGGGCTGAGCGGCATGGGGTCGGCCTCCAGGAAGGCCGAGGCGAGGGAGGGGTCGACGAACCGCTCTCCGGCGGCGACCTTGCGGATGGCCCGGACGAGCCGGCCGGGCGATCCGTCCTTGTCCACGTAGCCGCGCGCCGCGGCGCGGACTCCGCGTTGCAGGGAGCCGGGTGCTCCCGACGTGGCGAGCACCAGCAGCGGGGCGGGCGGCCCGTCGAGCGGGCGGGAGGTCCCCGCCCGGGCCTCCAGGGTGGCCGACGCACCCGGACAGTCGAGGTCGACGACGGTCACGTCCGGCCGTAAGGACTCCGCCTCGCGCGCCGCGGACCGCCAGCCGGCGCACGTGACGTCGAACCCGCCCTCGGATCTCAGCAGGGCGGCGAGCCCGGACCTCACGAGGCTGACGCTGTGCAGGACGAGGACCTTGGTCATCGGGGCTCTCCTCGGGTGGTGATCAACGGGCACCAAGCGGGTGCCCAGCAACCACCGGGTAGGAACGTCCGCGTCCGCGGCGCAGGGAGGCGCGTGGCCGAAGCCCGGCACCCGGGCGACGGCCCGCGCGGGCGGCCGCACCCGCGCCACGCTCGACGTGTGCGTCCGCGGCGCCGGGGCACGCGCGTCGGCGGGGCGAAGCGGTAGGGCTGATTCCGGGCGCCTTCCGCGTGGCGCGGGGTCCGCACCACCACACCCGGCCGACCGAGGTGTTCCCCGTGCGGGTGGCCTCGCCGTGGTACCGCCGGGCACCGTCCACGCCTTCGGCGCCGCCCCGCGGCAGGCGGCGGAGCCGCTCGCCCTCCCGGCTCCGGGCGTGGGCCGCTTCGGGTGCTTCCGGGCCGTGGGGCGGGTCCGGCGGGGCGAGGAGCCCGTCGAGGTCCTCGGCGAGCAGCACCGCGGCGACTTCCGCTTCGGCGCGGACCCTTCATCACTTGACCGGCAATCCGATTAGCCGCCATACTTCTTTCGTGATCCAGCATCCCGGCAGCGGGCCCACCGCGCCCACCCTCGACCAGGCCCGCCGCCAGATCGCCCGCTACGGCCTCGCGGCCGACCCGCAGGCGGTCCTGGTCGCGGCGCGGCTGATGGCGGCCGGCGCCCGGATCGGGCAGGCCGGCGAGGTGCACTTCGGCCGCTTCGGCCTCTCCACCGGCCGGTACCGGCTGCTGGCCGACCTGGAGGACCACGGCGGCGAGAAGTCGCCCTCCCAGCTCGCGGCGAGCCTCGGCGTCTCCCGGGCGACGGTGACCGGACTGGTCGACGGCCTGGAGCGGGAGGGGCTGGTGGCCCGCCGGCCGTCCACCGAGGACGGGCGCGGCAACGTGGTGATCCTCACCGCGCGCGGCGCCGACAAGCTGCGCGACCTGGCGCCGGAGCACTTCAGCCGGATGCAGGGGCTGGTCGGCGGCCTCTCCCCCGAGGAGCGCACCACCTTCCTCGACCTGCTCGCCCGGGTGGTCGCGGGCATCGACTCGCTCACCGGGGACTGACGCCGGCGCAGGCGGGCCGCCAGAAGGCGGTCCGCCTCTTCTTCCACCCAATACTTAGTTACCTAATCATGTTCACCCAAGCCATTAGCTCCCTAAGCACCTCCTGAGAGGACGACCCATGACGAGCGAGAAGGCTCCCGGCGCTCCCCCTCCGCCCGCCCTGTGGCACGAGGTCCTGGCGGCCTACGCCATGCCCGCCGTGACGGCCGGGCTCGCAGGGGCCGCCACCGGGCAGCCGCAACTGGCGGCCGCGGCGCTCACCACCATCGGCGGCACCTCCGCCCTGGTGGCCGCCATCCTCGGCGCGACCCTGCGGCGCGGGCCCGTGCGCACCCGGGCCGCCCGGACCCCCCGCGCGCTCGCGGCCGCCGGCCTGGGTCTGGCCGCCGCGGCGCTCGGCCTGGCCGCCGGCCTCGCCGCCGCCCACTGGCTGCCGCAGGTCCCCGCCCTCGCCGACAGCCCCTGGCCGGGCCGGCTGCCGGTCGACCTGCCGGTCTCCGCGGCGATCGCGGCCGCCATCACCACCTGGCGCCGGCTCCCCACCGCACCCCGGCCCGAAAGGCAGACGGCGTGATCGTCATCATGGGCGCCGCCGGCGCCACCGGCGGGGCCGCCCTGCGCAGCCTCGCGGCCCTCGGCGTACCCAGCCGAGCCCTGAGCCGTGACCCCGCCCGCCTGGCCGCCGGGCTCGACGGGCGCACCCTCGCCCGTACCGAGGTCCTCGCGGCCGACGCCGGCGGCCCGGAATCACTGCGGGCGGCCTTCCGGGGCGCCCGCCGGATCTTCCTCACCATGGCCAACGGCCCGCACCAGGTCCGGTACGAGCTGAACGCCGTCGAGGCGGCCGCCGACTGCGGCGTGGGGCACATCGTCAAGGTGTCCGCGCCCGCCGCGGAGCCGGACTCCCCCGTCGCCGTCTCCCGCGGCCACCACCTGGTCGAGGAGCGGCTGAGATCCTGCGGCATCACCGCCACCGTCCTGCGCCCGTACGCGTTCATGCAGAAGCTGCTGCTCCTGGCACCCGGCATCGCCGCCGCCGGAGTGGTCCACGGCGCCATGGGCGGGGCGCGGTGCAACTACGTGGACGTCCGGGACATCGGGGACGCCGCGGCCGCGGTCCTCACCCACCCGGAGCCGGCGGGCGGCGCGTACCCGCTCACCGGAGGGCGGGCCTACAGCCACCCGGAACTCACCGCGCTGCTCGGCGAGCTGCTCGGACGGCCGGTCCGCTACCTCGACCTGAGCCCCTCCGAGCTGCACGCCCACCTGGTCGGCCGCGCCGGGATGCCGCAGTGGCTGGCCACCCACGTGGTGGAGATCCAGCAGCTCGCGGTGGTCCGCGAGGAGACCCCGGACGACGCCTTCCTCCGTCTCACCGGACGTGCCCCGCGCACTCTGGAGGCATTCCTCCGGGAGAACCTGCACCGGTTCCGCTGACCGGGGGTCAGCACGGCGGGCGGACCCACCCGTTCGCCGGGCTTCGTGATCCGTACGGGCTGTCCGGGCGCCCGTACGGATCACGCCGGGGAGCCGACCACCCGTGTCCGTGGTCGGCTGGGCCCGGCCGGTCACGCTCCCCGCTCGCCGGCCGTACCCCGCAGTCGCAGAAGGAGGAACCCCCGATGTTCCGTCGGCATGTCCCGGCCGTCCTCGGCCTCGTCGCGGGCGCGCTGGTGGCCGTCCCGGCCCAGGCCGCGCACGCCGCCACCGTGCAGGTTCGCTGCTCGGTCCCGGATCTCGTCGCGGCGATCAACGCCGCGAACGGCACACCGGGCCGGGACACGCTCCAGCTCGCGCGCGGGTGCACGTACAAGCTGAGGGCACCGGACCCCGTGCACCCGGGCAACGGGCTGCCGGTGATCACCAGTGACATCACCATCGACGGGCGCGGGGCCACGATCGAGCGGGACGCGCACGGCAAGAAGGTGCCGAAGTTCCGGATCATCTACGTCGAGAACACGGGCAACCTCACGCTGACCCGGACGACGATCAGCGGCGGCTACGCCACGGACTGCCCCGCCTTTCCCGACGCCGTGGGCGCGGCCTGCGGCGGCGGCATCTCCAACAACGGAACGATGGAGATCACCCGCAGCAAGTTCACCGGCAACACGTCCGCGTCCCGCCTCTTCGCCCAGGGCGGCGCCATCGACAGCCCCGGCCGCGCCGGAAGCGTCAGCAAGACCGAGGTGAGCGGGAACCACGTCGTCTACGACGGGACGGCGCCCGGCGGGCTCGCCGCGGGCGGCGCCATCTCCAACGACGGTCCGCTGACCGTCGCCGGCTCCAGGCTCACCGGGAACACCGCGACGGTCACCGCGGACACCAACAGCACCGCCTTCGGCTCCGCCGTCATCAGCTTCTTCGGGACGACCATCACGGACACCGTCATCAGCGAGAACCGCGCCTTCGCCGAGAAGGGAACCGCGCGTGCCGCGGTGGCCAACGGCATTCCGGAAGAATTCGGGAAACTGACCGTGACCGGCGGGGCCATCCGCGACAACGTCTCGGACGCGCCGCACGGTGTGGCCCAGGGCGGCGGCATCGCGAACAACGCCCTGATGACCGTCAGCGGGGTGAAGATCAGCGGCAACCGGGTGGTCGCCAAGGGCGGCACCGCGCGCGGGGGCGGCGTCCGCATGGGCCCCGTCGGCACGCTCGAACTGACGGACAGCCGCATCACCGGCAACACCGCCGAGGCACCGGACGGCACCGCACAGGGCGGCGGCATCGACAACCCCGACGGCGGCACCCTGACGGCCACGGGCAACGAGATCCTCCGCAACACGGTCACCGCGAAGAACGGCACCGCGCAGGGCGGCGGCCTCTACCACGCGGGAGGGGAGACGGGGCTGGGCACGACCACGCTGGAGCGGAACACCATCACCCACAACCGGGCGGGCGACGGCGGCGGGATCTTCAAGGCGTCCGGCCTGCTCACCCTGAGCGGTGACGTGGTCCGCGACAACCGGCCGAACAACTGCGCCCCGTCCGGCGCGGTCCCGGGCTGCACCGGCTGAGGAACCACCCGGCCGTCGCGGGTGTCCGGCCGTCGCTGCGGCCCGGTCGTCGCGGCGGCCGGGCCCTCGTAGCGGACGCCGGGGCGGGACGGATCAGCCGATCGGATGACGGACGGGTCGGCCGGGCGGGCGGCACGGGAGGGACGGCGGGCGGACCGCCCGCGGTGGCGGGCCGGGCCACGATGGAGGCATGAACCCGCACGACCGACTGCTGCTCGACGCCGCCAAGGCCGGGGACACCGACGCGGTGCGCGCCGCGCTCGCCGCCGGCGCCGACCCGGAGACCCGCGACGAAGACCTCCGCACACCGCTGCTGCTCGCGGTGCTCGGCGACCACCTCCAGGTGGCCGAGGTCCTGGTGGCCGCCGGCTCCGACCCCAACGCCCCGGACTCCCGCGCCGACAGCCCCTGGCTGGTCACCGGCGTCACCGGCAGCGTCCGCATGATGCGGGCCCTGCTCCCGGCCGGGGCCGATCTGACGCAGCGCAACCGGTTCGGCGGGATCTCCCTCATCCCGGCCGCCGAGCGCGGGCACGTCGGATACGTACGGGCCGTGCTGGCGGAGACGGAGATCCGCGTCGACCACGTCAACCGGCTCGGCTGGACCGCCCTGCTGGAGGCGGTGATCCTCGGCGACGGCGGCTTCCGCCACGAGGAGGTCGTCCGGCTGCTGCTCGCAGCCGGAGCGGACCCGTGGCTCGCCGACTCCAAGGGGGTGACGGCGTACGAGCACGCGGTGCGGCGCGGCTTCGACGGCCTGGCCCGGCTCCTGCGGGCGGCGCAGGACCGGTCGGGCGGCGACGGCCGGAGCGCGCGGTGAGCCGCCGGGCCCGTACCCGGGCGCTGCTCGTGGCCGTCCCGGCCGTCCTCGCGCTGCTGGGCGGCTGCACCACGGCCGGGGCGGAGGGCGGCGCGGGCCGTGCCGCCGCCCCGGCCGCTCCGAGCGGAACCCCGCTGCCCGCCGGCCGCCCCACCCCCGAAGGGACCCTGCTCGTCGCCGACTTCGGTGCCGACACCGTCACCTTCGTCGACCCCCGGCGCGGCCCGGTCGGGTCCGTCGCGGTCGGCACCGCGCCGTACGGGCTGGCCGTCGGCCCGGACGGGCTCGCCTGGGTGGCCACCGCCGAGGGCGTTGCGGTGGTCGACACCCGCACCCGCACCCGTGTGGCCCGGATCCCGTACACGACCGGTACGGGCCCGGCCGGCACCGGCGAGTACCGGGGCGGCGGCATGGGCATCGCCCTCTCGCCGGACGGCTCACGCGTCTACGTGGGGGTCAACGTCCCCGGCGGCCGGGGCGTGCTCGAAGTGATCGGCACCGCCGCCCGCGAGGTCACGGCGACGGTGCCGGTGGGCCGCCGCCCCTTCGACGTGGACGTCGCCCGCGACGGCGGCGAGGTGTACGTGACCGGCCACGACTCCTTCGACGTCACGGTGGTCGCGGCGGACACCCTCGCCCAGCGCCGCATCGAGGTCGCCCCCTACGGCACCGGGGGCGGGCTCGCGTCCTGGCTCAAGCCGCACTACGCGGTCGTACGTCCCGGCGACGGCCGGCTGCTGCTGCCGTTCGAGGGGGAGCGGCTGGCCGTGGTGGACCCGCGCAGCGGCGCGGTCACGGTGGAGCCGATGACGGCCGACACCCACCAGCACGGAACCGCCCTCACGGCCGACGGCCGCCTCCTCGTCGTCGGCACCGGCGCCGTGGAGGAGGGCGAGGGCCCCTCGCTCACCGTGCGGTCGCCCGGCGGCGACGAGCGCGTGTACCCGCTGGACGGCCCGCACGAGGACGTCGCGGTGTCCCGCGACGGCCGGACGGCGTACGTCACCGGCGGCTACACGCGGGACGGTTACTGGAACGGGCTGACCGTCGTCGACCTCGCCGACGGCACCAGCCGGCGGCTCCCCGCCGGCGCCCGCCCGCTCGGCATCGCCGTCCTCTAGGCCGTCAGCGCGTCGCGTCGGCGCCCGGGCCGCCGGTCCCGCTAACGTCTGGGCATGGTGCCGCCGGACGAGATCTACTACGTCGACCACTCGGACATCCTTCCGGGCCGTCTCGACGACGTGAAGGCCGCCATGCGCGAGCTGGCGGCCTTCGTCGAGACGGTCGAACCGCAGCTGGCGGCCTACCACTTCTACGTCGACCGGGCCGGATCCACCATGACCGTGGTGGCCGTCCATCCCGACGCGGCCTCGCTGGAGCTCCACCTGGACCTCGGCGGACCCAAGTTCCGGGCCTTCGTCCCGCTGATCCGGATGCGCTCCATCGACGTGTACGGCGACCCGGGCCCCGCTGTCATGGACCGCCTCCGCGCCAAGGCCGCCCTCCTCGGCGACGGCACCGTCACCGCGCACACCGCGGTCGCCGGCTTCACCCGCTGACGGCCGCGACCGGTACCTGGAGGGAGTACGCATGGACCCCGCTCGGCGCCGGGTGCTCGGCGGGGCGGCGGCCGCGACCGCCGTGGCCGCCGTCCTGCCCGCCGGCGGCCGGGCCTTCGCCCAGGGCCCGGAGGAGCACGGGGTCACCGGCCGGCTGCGGGCGCTCGAACGGGCCCGCTCGGCACGGCTGGGGGTCTTCGCCCGTGACACTGCCACCGGGAGGACGGTCCGGTACCGCGCGGACGAGCCGTTCCCCATGTGCTCGACCTTCAAGACGGTCGCCGTGGCCGCGGTGCTGCGGGACCTCGACCGGGACGGCGAGTTCCTCGGGAAGCGCATCCGCTACACGTCGCGGGACGTCGCGCGGTCGGGCTACGCGCCGGTCACGGGTTCGTCCGAGAACCTCGAACGCGGCATGACCGGCGCGGAGCTGTGCGCGGCGGCCATCTGCCACAGCGACAACGCCGCCGCCAATCTCCTGCTGCGCGAGCTCGGGGGCCCGGCTGCGGTCACCCGTTTCTGCCGGTCCGTCGGTGACCGGGTGACCCGGCTCGACCGCTGGGAGCCCGAACTGAACTCCGCGGAACCGGGAAGGACGACCGACACCACGACCCCGCGTGCCATCGCCCGCACCTTCGCCCGGCTCACCGTCGGGAGCGCGCTCGCCGCCGCCGACCGCCGGCGGCTGACCGGGTGGCTGCTGGGCAGTACCACCGGCGGCAACCGCCTGCGCACCGGGCTGCCGCAGGGGTGGGGCCTCGCCGAGAAGACCGGTACCGGCCGCTACGGCACCACCAACGACGTGGGCATCGCCTGGCCGCCCGGCCGGGGCCCGATCACGATCGCTGTGCTCTCCACCAAGCACGAGGCCGCAGCACCGCCCGATGAGCCGCTGATCGCCGACGTGGGCGCGCTGCTGGCGGCGGTCTTGACGTGACCGCCGGGCGTGCCGCGGCCGGAGGGGCCCGAAGCACTGGTCCGGACGCGCCCGGTGCGGGGGATCCGTGTCCGCCGACCGGCCGCGGCGGCGTGTGTCGCGGGCCCGGGGGCGCGGCCGGGTGCTAAGGGCTGTCTGACAAATGACATCTGGCTGGTTCGCGGAGCCAGAGGATCAGGGAGGCCAGGACAACTCCGGCGCGGTAGCGGTCGGCGAGC
>NZ_JBVJWV010000023.1:77964-125669 GCF_055602105.1 Streptomyces sp. NPDC037421 | reverse complement strand
CGGGCCGGTCCCTCAAGGGCGCTCCTTCGTCGCGTCACTTCGTGATCGCCTTCGGCGACCCTTGACCGACCGTCCCGCCCCGGAAAGCCGAAAGACTGCCGGGAAGCCCCCAAAAGAACGGTCACGGGGCAGGAGAAAAGGCGGCTCCCTCAGCGACGAGGCGAGGGGCCGGGCCTTGGCCAGCCGGGCATCCGAGCCCTCGGCAGTCGAAATTCCGAGCCGGGGCTCGACTACCCGCACGAGAGGTTGATCAGAGCGACCTGCGGAGCCTCCGGGCGCAGCAGATCGCTACGCGCTCCGCATTTCTCGGCGTCCGACGCCCGCCTTGGGCTGATACCCGCACCACATGTTGGTCAGAGCGCTGGGGGCAGCCGACAGGCGCGTCGGATCGCTACGCGCTTGGGACTGACGGGAAGCCCCCAAGCCGGCTGTGAGGCCGCCCGAGGGGGTACCGCCCCCCACCCCCCCCGCCCCCCACCCACCGGCCCGCAGACGGGGAGGCGGGTGGGCAACCACCGCCCGGGCCCGGGGGACGCGGGGGAGATGGCGGGCCCGAACCGAGAGCCGACGTACCCGCCGCGCCTGCGGAGAGTGACCGTCACGCCCCGGCCGCTCCTGGGCGTTCGTGGGGCCGGGAGGGTGACTTGGGGGTACTCCATCGAGCTCTTCGCGGCGGGGGTTCCGGCGTCCACCTGGGGGGTGTTCCGGGGGTGCGCGGGGGCTTGGGGGTGCGGGGTCGCCACACGGATAGGTGAACTTCGGCGGGGTGTCCGCGGCGGTCCGGCGACGGTTGCGGAGCGTGTTCGGCGGTCGTAGAAAACCCGCATCAAGTTACCGCCTGGTACCGCCGGGCTCGGTCTGATCGGGGGAATCGCCATGGACACCACCACGCGCGGCACGATCGGCGGCGAGGGCAGCCGCAGCAGGCCCGGCGGGGCGGGCCGGACGCGGCCCGTCGGCCGGCGGGACCAGCGGCGTCCGGCGGGGGTGCCGCGGCAGGTGCGCCGGCTGGCCCCCCACGACTGGTTCGCGGAGCGCCTGCTGGCGGTGCTGAGCGGCCAGCGCCCCGTCCACTCGCTGCTCGGCCTCACGGTGGGCGAGGCGTACGAGCAGCTGGTCACCCTCGCCCCCGCGGGGCCGCTGCGCGACCGGCTGCGCCCGGTGCTGCGCCACTGCGGCCGTTTCCACCCCGGCCCCGGGGTGATCGAGGCCTTCGCCCGCATCGCGACGGGGGACCGGGTCTCGGCGATGGCGTTCCGCCTGGAGCAGGGCCCCGACCGGCGCTGGCGGTGTGCGGCGGTGGAGGTCCGGGGCCCGAGGCCGTAGGCCCCGTCCCCGGGACCGAGTCGTATCCTGAGGGCGTTTCCGACTACCGAAAGCAGCCGGCCATGCGCGTGTACGTCCCCCTGACCCTCCCCGGGCTCGCCGAGGCGCACAAGGCGGGGGAGTTGGGGCCCGCCCCGCTCCGTGCGTACGCCGTCACGCCCGGGCTGCGCGAGTGGTACGTCTCGGACGACATCGAGGAGCTGGAGTACGCCGCCCTCAGCCGGGCCGCCCTCGCCTCGCTGCGGCTGCTGGCCGCCGACGCCGGCGCCCCGCGCAGGCGGGTCGTGGTCGCGGTCGACGTCGACGACAAGGCCGCCACCGCCGTGCCCGGGCTCGACGAGGCCACCCTCGGGCAGGTCACCCTCCCCGCGCCCGTACGGCTGAAGGTGGCCGCCGCCGTGCACGCCGACGCCGATGACGCCGAGGCCGACGTCGCGGCCGCCGCCGGGGCCCTCGCGGCCGCCGACGCGGGGGACGACGACGCGCAGTTCACCGTGGACGGCGCCGAGGACCACGAGCTGCTGTGGTTCGGCGTCCAGGAGATCCCGGGGCTGCTGGGATGAAGACCGGTGGAGCCCACATCGTGTGGGACTGGAACGGCACCCTGCTGCACGACATCGACGCCGTCATAACCGCGACGAACGCTTCCTTCGCCGAGCTGGGCTTCGACCCGATCACGCTGGAGCGGTACCGCGAGCTGTACGTCGTACCGGTGCCGAGGTTCTACGAGCGGCTGATGGGCCGCCTGCCCACGGACGCCGAATGGGTCGTCATGGACGAGGCCTTCCACCGCCACTACTGGGCCGCCGCCGAGAACGCCGGGCTCGCCGAGGGGGCGCGGGAGCTGCTGCGGGGGTGGGAGGCGGAAGGGCTCACGCAGTCGCTGCTGTCCCTCGCACCCCACGAGAAGCTCGTGCCCCTGGTCCGGGCGCACGGCATCGACGGGCACTTCCTGCGCGTCGACGGGCGTACCGGGCCCTCGCACACCTCCAAGGCGGGGCACCTCGTACGCCATATGGCCGCACTGGAGGCAGCCGGTGTGACCGCCCTTCGTACGGTCCTGGTGGGGGACGCCGTGGACGATGCGACGGCCGCGCGGCACGTAGGGGCGCGCGCCGTTCTGTACACGGGCGGGTCGCACAGCCGCGCCAGCCTGGAGTCCGCGGGGGTCCCGGTCGTGGACAGCCTGGCCGAGGCCGTCGCCATGGCTCGTGAGCTGGCCGGATAGGCCGGTAACGGACCGTTCCGGCCATGCCTCTGGCCAGACTGTCCAGGTTTTACCCCCGGTTTTGTACAGATGCAGTGAATGACGACCGGGGGGTGGGGCGAGATAGCCTTGACCCGTGATCAGCGCGATAGTCATCGGGGGCACTGACGCCCCCGACCCGCGCCCGGCGCGTCTTAGCGGCCGGGCCTTCGCTGATCCCCGCCGCCGGGACCTGTCGATCACGGTCGAACCCTTCCCCGGCGGCTCTCCCGACGCCGCGGCGTCGAAAACCGATCCGGACGGACATCCCGCCTCATCGCGGCGCTTTGTCATTCCTTCCTTCACCACCTACGTCACGCAATGGCGCGCGACAGGAGCCAGAGGACATGCAGACCAAGCTGGACGAAGCAAAGGCCGAGCTGCTCGCGCGGGCGGCACGGGTAGCTGAGAACAGCCCGGCCGGGGGGCTACTTCCGACTGGGTCCGAGCACGGCGAGCGCCCCGATCAGGGCACGACGCTCTCCTACCTCCAGCGCTACTACCTGCACACCGCCCCCGAGGACCTCGCCGACCGGGATCCGGTCGACGTGTTCGGCGCGGCGCTCTCCCACTACCGGCTCGCCGAGACCCGGCCGCAGGGCACCGCGAACGTCCGGGTCCACACCCCCACGGTCGAGGAGAACGGCTGGACCTCCAGCCACTCGGTCGTCGAGGTCGTGACGGACGACATGCCGTTCCTCGTGGACTCCGTGACGAACGAGCTGTCCCGCCAGGGCCGCGGCATCCACGTCGTGATCCACCCGCAGGTCGTCGTGCGCCGTGACGTCACCGGCAAGCTGATCGAGATCCTGGGCCCCGACTGCGACGCCCACGGTCCCAAGACCGCGCGCCCCCACGACTCCCTCGTCGAGTCCTGGATCCACGTCGAGATCGACCGCGAGACCGACAAGGCCGACCTCAAGCAGATCACCATGGACCTGCTGCGCGTCCTGTCCGACGTCCGCGAGGCCGTCGAGGACTGGGAGAAGATGCGCGACGCCGCGCTGCGCATCGCCGACGACCTGCCGGCCGAGCCCACCGCGCCCGACCTGCGCGAGTACGAGCTCGAAGAGGCCCGTGAGCTGCTGCGCTGGCTGGCCGACGACCACTTCACCTTCCTCGGCTACCGCGAGTACAACCTCGTCGACGGCGACGCCCTGTCCGCCGTGCCCGGCACCGGCCTCGGCATCCTGCGTTCCGACCCGGTCCACCACGGCCAGGAGGACGCGCACCCCGTCTCGCCGTCCTTCAACCGGCTGCCCGCCGACGCCCGCGCCAAGGCCCGCGAGCACCGCCTGCTGGTGCTGACGAAGGCCAACAGCCGCGCCACCGTGCACCGCCCCTCGTACCTCGACTACGTGGGCGTGAAGAAGTTCGACGCCGACGGCAACGTCGTCGGCGAGCGCCGCTTCCTCGGCCTGTTCTCCTCCGCCGCGTACACCGAGTCGGTGCGCCGCGTCCCGGTGATCCGCCGCAAGGTGTCCGAGGTCCTGGAGGGCGCCGGCTTCTCGCCGTCCAGCCACGACGGCCGCGACCTGCTCCAGATCCTGGAGACCTACCCGCGCGACGAGCTGTTCCAGACCCCGGTGGACAAGCTCCGCGAGATCGCCACCTCCGTGCTGTACCTCCAGGAGCGCCGCCGGCTGCGGCTGTACCTGCGCCAGGACGAGTACGGCCGCTACTACTCGGCACTCGTCTACCTGCCGCGCGACCGCTTCACCACCGGTGTCCGGCTGCGCCTGATGGACATCCTGAAGGAGGAGCTCGGCGGCACCAGCGTCGACTTCACCGCCTGGAACACCGAGTCGATCCTCTCCCGCATCCACTTCGTCGTCCGCGTCCCGCAGGGCACCGAGCTGCCCCTGCTGACCGACGCCGACGTCGAGCGCGTCGAGGCCCGCCTGGTCGAGGCGGCCCGCTCCTGGGCCGACGGCTTCGGCGAGGCGCTGACGGCCGAGCTGGGCGAGGAGCGCGCCGCCGAGCTGAGCCGCAAGTACGGCACCTCCTTCCCCGAGGGCTACAAGGCCGACCACTCGCCGCGCGCGGCCGTGGCCGACCTGTGCCACCTGGAGAAGCTCTCCGCCAGCGAGCGCCCCTTCGCGCTGTCGCTGTACGAGCCCGTCGGCGCGGGCCCCGGCGAGCGCCGCTTCAAGATCTACCGCACGGGTGAGCAGGTCTCCCTCTCCGCGGTCCTGCCGGTCCTCCAGCGCCTGGGCGTCGAGGTCACCGACGAGCGGCCGTACGAGCTGCGCCGCAGCGACCGGGTCAGCGCCTGGATCTACGACTTCGGTCTGCGGATGCCGCTGTCCACGGGCAACGGGGACGCGTACCTCGGCGACGACGCGCGCGAGCGGTTCCAGGAGGCCTTCGCGGCCGTGTGGACCGGCGAGGCCGAGAACGACAACTTCAACACCCTCGTCCTGGGCGCCGGCCTCACCTGGCGCCAGGCCGTCGTGCTGCGCGCGTACGCCAAGTACATGCGCCAGGCGGGCTCCACGTTCAGCCAGGACTACATGGAGGACACCCTCCGCAACAACGTCCACACCACGCGGCTGCTGGTCTCGCTCTTCGAGGCGCGGATGTCGCCGGGCCGCCAGGCCGCCGGCACCGAGCTGATCGACGCCATGATGGAGGAGCTGGACGGGGCCCTGGACCAGGTCGCCTCGCTCGACGAGGACCGCATCCTGCGCTCCTTCCTGACGCTGATCAAGGCGACCCTGCGGACGAACTTCTTCCAGAGCGCCGGCGAGGGAAGCGGCAGCAGGGGTCAGCTCGACGAGGCGGGCGAGCAGCACTCGTACGTGTCGATGAAGTTCGACCCGCAGGCCATCCCGGACCTGCCGGCCCCGCGCCCCGCGTTCGAGATCTGGGTGTACTCCCCGCGCGTCGAGGGCGTCCACCTGCGCTTCGGCAAGGTCGCCCGGGGCGGTCTGCGCTGGTCCGACCGGCGCGAGGACTTCCGTACGGAGGTGCTCGGCCTGGTCAAGGCGCAGATGGTCAAGAACACGGTGATCGTGCCGGTCGGCGCCAAGGGCGGCTTCGTCGCGAAGAACCTGCCGGACCCGTCGGTGGACCGCGACGCGTGGCTCGCCGAGGGCATCGCCTCGTACAAGATCTTCATCTCGGCGCTGCTCGACATCACCGACAACATGGTCGGCGGCGAGGTCGTGCCGCCGAAGGGCGTGGTCCGCCACGACGAGGACGACACCTACCTGGTCGTCGCCGCCGACAAGGGCACCGCGACCTTCTCCGACATCGCCAACGGCGTCGCGGAGTCCTACGGCTTCTGGCTGGGCGACGCCTTCGCGTCCGGCGGCTCGGCCGGCTACGACCACAAGGGCATGGGCATCACCGCCCGCGGTGCCTGGGAGTCCGTCAAGCGGCACTTCCGCGAGCTGGGCCACGACACCCAGAGCCAGGACTTCACGGTCGTCGGCGTCGGCGACATGTCCGGCGACGTCTTCGGCAACGGCATGCTGCTCTCCGAGCACATCCGCCTGGTCGCCGCCTTCGACCACCGGCACATCTTCATCGACCCGACCCCGGACGCGGCGACCTCGTACGCGGAGCGCCGGCGCCTGTTCGAGCTGCCGCGGTCCTCGTGGGCGGACTACGACACCGCCCTGCTGTCGGCGGGCGGCGGGATCCACCCGCGCAGCGCCAAGGCCATCCCGGTCAACGCGCAGATGCGCGCCGCCCTCGGCATCGAGGCGGGCGTCACCAAGATGACCCCGGCCGAGCTGATGCAGGCCATCCTGCAGTCCCCCGTGGACCTGCTGTGGAACGGCGGCATCGGCACGTACGTCAAGGCGACCGCCGAGACGCACGCCGACGTCGGCGACAAGGCCAACGACGCGATCCGCGTCAACGGCTCCGACGTCCGCGCCAAGGTCGTCGGCGAGGGCGGCAACCTGGGCCTGACCCAGCTGGGCCGCATCGAGTTCGCCCGCACCGGCGCCGGCGGCGAGGGCGGCAAGGTCAACACCGACGCCATCGACAACAGCGCGGGCGTGGACACCTCCGACCACGAGGTGAACATCAAGATCCTGCTGAACGCGGTGGTCGCGGACGGCGACATGACCGTCAAGCAGCGCAACAAGCTGCTCGCCGAGATGACCGACGAGGTCGGCTCGCTGGTGCTGCGCAACAACTACGCGCAGAACACGGCCCTGGCCAACGGTTCCGCCCAGGCCCCGAGCCTGCTCCACGCCCAGCAGCGCTTCATGCGTCGCCTGGGCCGGGACGGGCTGCTGGACCGCCAGCTGGAGTTCCTGCCCAACGACCGGCAGATCCGCGAGCTGCTCAACACCGGCAAGGGCCTGACCCAGCCGGAGCTGGCGGTGCTCTTCGCCTACACCAAGATCACGGTGGCGGACGAGCTCGTCCACACCGAGCTGCCGGACGACCCGTACCTGCGCCGCCTGCTGCACGCCTACTTCCCGGCTGCCCTGCGGGCGAAGTTCCCGGAGCAGATCGACGGGCACGCGCTGCGCCGGGAGATCATCACCACCCTGCTGGTCAACGACACCGTCAACACGGGTGGTTCGACCTTCCTGCACCGTCTGCGGGAGGAGACCGGCGCCTCGATGGAGGAGATCGTCCGGGCGCAGCTCGCGGCCCGCGAGATCTTCGGCCTGGCCGAGGTGTGGGACGCGGTCGAGGCGCTCGACAACCAGGTCGCCGCCGATGTCCTGACCCGGGTGCGGCTGCACTCGCGGCGCCTGGTGGAGCGCGGTACCCGCTGGCTGCTGAACAACCGGCCGCAGCCGCTCCAGATCACCGAGACCATCGAGCTCTTCGGGGCCCGGGTGGCGGAGGTCTGGTCGGAGCTGCCGAAGCTGGTGCGCGGCGCGGACCTGGAGTGGTACCAGTCGATCATGGACGAGCTGACCGGCGAGGGCGTGCCGGAGGAGCTCGCGGCGAAGGTGGCCGGCTTCTCGTCCGCGTTCCCGACGCTGGACATCGTCGCCACCGCGGACCGGACGGGCGTGGACCCGCTGTCCGTCGCCGAGGTGTACTACGACCTGGCCGACCGCCTGGACATCACCCAGCTGATGGACCGCATCATCGAGCTGCCGCGGTCCGACCGCTGGCAGTCGATGGCCCGCGCGTCGATCCGCGAGGACCTGTTCGCGGCGCACGCGGCGCTGACGGCCGACGTGCTGGCGGTGGGCAACGGCTCTTCCACTCCCGAGGAGCGCTTCAAGGCGTGGGAGGAGAAGAACGCGGCGATCATCGGCCGGGCGCGGACGACCCTGGACGAGATCCGGGGCTCGGACGACTTCGACCTGGCGAACCTGTCGGTGGCGATGCGGACGATGCGTTCGCTGCTGCGCGCCCACGCGTAGTCGCTGACGCGACCGGTGACGGACACGGGCCGGGCCCGGGACCCCTTGGGGTTCCGGGCCCGGCCCGTTCGTGCCTCCTGGTGCGGCGCCGTTGCGGGGGCTCCGCCGCCGGCCCCCGCGCCTCAGACGCCGGCGGGGCCGGGGTTCGTGAAGGCCTCGTAGGCGTCGCAGACCTCCTTCGAGGGGCCGTCCATGCGCAGCACGCCCGACTCCAGCCAGATCGCCCGGTCGCAGGTCTCGCGGACCGTGCCGATGCTGTGGCTGACGAGGAAGACGGTGCCGGCGCGGGCGCGGAGTTCCTCGATGCGGGCCTGGCTGCGGCGCTGGAAGGCGGCGTCGCCGGTGGCGAGCGCCTCGTCGATCATCAGGACGTCGTGGTCCTTGGCGGCGGCGATGGAGAACCGCAGCCGGGCGCCCATGCCGGAGGAGTACGTGCGCATGGGCAGGGAGATGAAGTCGCCCTTCTCGTTGATGCCGGAGAAGTCGACGATGTCCTGGTAGCGCTCGCGGACCTGCTGCCTGGTCATGCCCATCGCGAGCCCGCCGAGGACCACGTTGCGCTCGCCGGTGAGGTCGTTCATCAGGGCGGCGTTCACTCCGAGGAGGGACGGCTGGCCGTGCGAGTAGACGGCGCCCCGGGCCACCGGCTGGAGGCCGGCGATGGCCTTGAGGAGGGTGGACTTGCCCGAGCCGTTGGAGCCGATCAGGCCGATCGCCTCGCCCTTGTGCGCGGTGAAGCTGACGCCCTTGACGGCGTGGACCTCGCGGACGCCGGGCGCGGGCTTGCGCGAGACGATCCGGCTGAGCGCGGCGGTGGCGCCGCCCCTGCGGCCGCCGCCGTGCACCTTGTAGACGACGTGGACCTCGTCCGCGATGACGGTCGGGACACGGGTGCCGGTGTCAGCCACGGCCGTACTCCTCCTCTGCCTTCCAGAAGTAGACGAAGCCGCCGACGCCGGCGAGCAGCGCCCAGCCGATGGCGATCGGCCACACGTGGTGCGGGAGCGAGCCCGCCTTGAAGCTGTCGATCAGGGCGAAGCGCATCAGGTCGATGTAGACGGCCGCCGGGTTGGTCTTGAGCATCAGCGAGACCCACTGCGGCAGGTGGTCCGTCCTGAGCATGGTGTCGATGGACCACATCACGCCGGACGAGTACATCCAGGTGCGGAGCACGAACGGCATCAGCTGGCTGACGTCCGGGTTCTTGCTGCCGATGCGGGCCATGACCATCGCGCAGCCGGCGCAGAAGACGGCCATCAGGAAGAGCGCCGGAACCGCGATCAGCCAGGAGGGAGAGGGGGTCTGGCCGAAGGCCAGCAGCAGGACGACCAGGGCCGCCATGGTGACGAGCAGCTGCTGGAAGAGCTGGACCACGGAGGAGATGGGCAGGCTGGCGCGGGGGAAGTGCAGGGCGCGGACCAGGCCGAGGTTGCTGTGGACGGCGCGGGTGCCGGCGTTGACGGAGCTGCCGATGAAGTCCCAGACGAAGACGCCGGTGATCAGGAAGGGCACGTAGTCGGGGACGTCGTGGCTGGCGTTCATGACGATGCCGAAGACGAAGTAGTAGACGGCCGCGTTGAGCAGCGGGGTCATCAGGTGCCAGACCTGGCCGAGCTTGGCCGTGCTGTACGTGGCGTGCATCCGTGCGGTCGCGTACGCCGTCACGAAGTGGCGCCGGTTCCAGAGCTGTGCGACGTAGCGGGGGAGGGAGGGGCGGGCGCCGCTGACGGTCAGGCCGTGGGCTGCCGCCAGCTCCGCGGGGGAGGGCGGCGCGGGGTCCGCGGTGGTCACGGTGGTCACGGGATCGCTTTCGACGGGGGGCGCCCCGACAGGGGCCGGGCGTCGCGTGACGACAGGACGGGTCCGTATCGTCGTTACGGCGACAGTAGGGCGTGACACGTCGGAACGCAACCGTATCGTCGCGACGGGTGGGTGACGTCGTCGCCGCTATGCTCTGTGCATGACCAACGACCCCGCCGCCGCTCCTCCCGCTCCCGCCGCCCGCCGCGCCCCCGCCGGTGCCGCCGTCCTGCGCGAGGACGTGACCGAGGCGATCCGCGCGGCCGTGGTGGAGGAGCTGGCGGCGGTGGGCTTCGCCCGGATGTCGATCGAGGGCATCGCGCGGCGCGCCGGGGTCGGCAAGACCGCCGTGTACCGGCGCTGGAAGTCGAAGCTGCACCTGGTGCTGGACCTGATCGGCGCGGTCGCCGCCGACGGCATCCCGGTGCCCGCCACCGGGTCCCTCTACGGGGACGTACGCGCCCTGCTGGAGGTCATGTCACACGTGCTGCGGCACCCGGTGGCCTCGGCGGTGATCCCCGACCTGCTGGTGGAGGCCGCCCGGAACCCGGAGATCGCCGACGCGGTGCGGGGGGCGCTGCTGGAGGGGCAGCGCCGGCTCGCCGAGGGCATCGTCTCCGAGGCCGTCGCCCGCGGCGAGCTGCCGGAGACCGCGTCCCCGGAGCGGGCGCTCGATCTGGCGATCGGGCCGCTGTACTGGCGGCAGGTGGTGGTACGGGATGCCGTGCCGGCGGGCCATCTGGACGGGCTCGCGCGGTCGGTGGTGGCGGGGCTGCGGGCCGGCTGACCCCTCCCGCTACCGCCGGGAGGTGTCCCCCGGGCGGGGTTACGGCCAGAGGCCCGCTGTGAGGGGGGTCAGGGCCGGGGCCGAGGCCGGTGGGGTGGGGCGGCGGTCTTCCAGGGGGGTGATCGCCGGGAGCGGGGCGGACTGGCCCAGGAAGACGCGGCGCACCACGCGCTCGGCCGCGTGGCCGTCGTCGTACGAGCAGAACCGCGAGCGGAACGCGGCGCGCAGCTGCGCCGAGCGGGAGCCCTGCCAGTGACCGGTGGCGAAGATGTCCACCAGCTCGTCCTCGGTGCGGGCGATCGCGCCCGGGGGACAGGAGCGCAGGTCGAAGTAGGTGCCGCGGGCGGCCTCGTACGCCTCCCAGTCGTCCGCGTGGATCACGATCGGCCGGTCCAGCGCCGCGTAGTCGAACATCAGGGACGAGTAGTCCGTGACCAGCGCGTCCGAGGCGAGGCACAGCTCCTCCACCGACGGGTGGGCGGAGACGTCCAGCAGCCTCGGGTGCGGGTCCCGGGCGGACTCGCTGCCCGCGTACGTCAGGTGGGTGCGGGTGAGGATCGTGAAGCGCGGGCCCAGGTCCCGCAGGACCCGCTCGAAGTCCAGGTGCTCGGGCCGGCTGCGCCGGTAGTCGCGGTGGGTCGGGGCGTACAGGATCGCGGTGGTGCCGGGGGCGATGCCCAGGCGCTCGCGCAGGGCCAGCACTTCCGCCTGGCCGGCCCGGTGGAAGGGGTCGTTGCGCGGGTAGCCGTACTCCAGGGTGGTGTAGGAGGCGGGCACGGCCTTCTCCCACACCAGGGTGGAGTGGCGGTTGGAGGAGAGCAGGTAGTCCCACTGGTCCGCGCCCCGCAGCAGCCCCTCGAAGTCCGTGGTCGGGGTGGCCGCCGGACGGTCCTGGAGGTCGAGGCCCACCCGCTTGAGCGGGGTGCCGTGCTGCGTCTGGAGCAGGATCTGGCCGGGCCGCTTGACGAGGGCGCGGTCGAAGTTGACGTTCGTGGTCAGGTATCCGGCCCGGGCCAGGGCGCTCCAGTACGCGGCCGAGCCCGGCCGCAGCAGGGTGGTCTCGGGCGGCAGGGTGGGGGCGTGCCGGGGGTCGCAGATCCACGCCGTGCGCATGCGCGGGGCCAGCTCGCGCAGCTTCGCCTCGATCGCCGCCGGGTTGCAGGCGTAGCCGCCGTGCCAGTACGCGGAGAACACCGCCAGCTCGGGCCGCAGCGGCAGCAGCCGCTGGACGCGGTAGTGCAGGCGCAGGGCGCTCTCGCGCAGCCCCCGCCACAGCGCCGACCCGGCGCGGGCCGTGGCCAGGGCTCCCGCGCGGACGGCCGAGGCCAGCCCGTAGGCGCGCCGGACGCCCAGGCGCATCAGGGTGTGCCGGAGCCGGTCGGTGCGGGACAGCGACAGCGGCAGCGAGCCGGGGCCGCCCGGGACGCGGTGGCGGCGCAGCAGGGCCGAGGCCCGTGTGAAGAACTCGGCGCGGGCGGCGCGCGGGATGCGGCGCGGGTCCGCGTACACGGCGCAGAAGTGCTCGGCCATCCGCCGGTGCACCGCGGGGCGCCAGCGGTCCAGCTCGGGGCGGGCGGCGAGGTGGCCGAAGACCCGCTCGTACTGGTCGAAGATGTCGAGGTGGCGCCGGCTGGTGGTGGTCAGGATCGAGCCGGTGCGCCGCTGGCGGTAGTGGACGCAGACCCGGTCGAGGACGGCCACGGACTCGGCGGCCAGCAGCGCCGGGTACGTCCAGGGGGTGCCCTCGTAGAAGCCGGGCGGGAACTCCAGGCCCTCGCGCTCCGCGTACTCGCGGCGGTACGCCTTGTTCCACACCACCATCAGCATGCCGAGCAGGGCCGGGCGGTCGGCGAGCCGGAAGCTGGCCGGGCCCTCCTCGGACAGCCGGTGCGCGAGCCGGTTGCGGACGGTCTCGCCGGTCCAGAAGGTGCGCGCGTAGTCGTAGACCAGGACGTCGGGGGAGCCGGTGGCCTTGAGGCGGTCGGTGATCGCCTGGAGGGCGCCGGGGGCGAGGGTGTCGTCGCCGTCGAGGAAGAGCAGGTAGTCGCCGGTGGCCCGGGCCAGACCCGCGTTGCGGGCCGGGCCCAGGCCCAGGTTGTGCGCCAGGTGCACCGCGGTGACCCGGGGGTCGCGGGCCGCGTACTCGTCGATGATCGAACCGCAGGCGTCCGGGGAGGCGTCGTCGACCGCGATCAGTTCCAGATCCGGGTAGGACTGGGACAGGACCGAGTCCAGGCTCTCCTGGAGGTACGCCTGAACCTTGTACGCGGGCACGATGACGCTGAACCGGGGCACGGCACATCCAGGGGTCGGCGCGGGCATATTGCCCAGGAACCGCGCGCGCGGCGATCGGGTTACGCTGCGTGTGGCATTCGGGTTACGCAGCGTCAACATCCCATGTCGGACCCGGCCGTCCCGGTGGCCGTGGGTTACTTCACGGCGCCGGCCATCACCCCCGTCACGAACTGCCGCTGGAAGGCGAAGAAGACCAGCAGCGGCACCGCCATCGACAGGAACGCGCCGGGCGCCAGCACGTCGATGTTGTTCCCGAACTGCCGCACCTGCTGCTGGAGCGCCACCGTGACCGGCGGGTTCGCCGAGTCGGCGAAGACCAGCGCCACCAGCATGTCGTTCCACACCCACAGGAACTGGAAGATGCCGAGCGAGGCGATCGCCGGACCGCCCAGCGGCAGCACCACCCGCGCGAACAGCAGCAGTTCGCCGGCCCCGTCGAGCCGCGCCGCCTCCAGCAGCTCGCGCGGGATCTCCGCGAAGAAGTTCCGCAGCAGGAACACCGCGAAGGGCAGCCCGAACGCGGTGTGGAACAGCACCACCCCGGCCGTGGTCTCGAACAGGCCGATGGAGCCGAAGAGTTCCGACACCGGGATCAGCGCCACCTGCACGGGGACCACCAGCAGCCCCACCACGACCAGGAACAGCCAGTCCCGGCCCGGGAACTCCAGCCAGGCGAAGGCGTATCCGGCGAACGCGCCGAGGGTGAGGACCAGCAGCGTCGCCGGGACGGCGATCGCCACCGTGTTCAGCAGCGAGCCGGTGATGGTGTCGTTCGCCAGCAGGTGCGCGTAGTTGGACGCGGTCAGCCGCGAGGGCTCGGTCAGCGCGCGCCACCAGCCGCCCCGGTCCAGGTCGGCCGGGGACAGGAAGGAGGAGACCAGCAGGCCGAGGGTGGGCAGCAGCCAGAACAGTGCCGCCAGGACGAGGAAGACGCGCAGCAGCACGCTCCCCGCCAGCCGCCGCAGGACGCTCGTCGGGGCGTTCGTCCGAGCGCTCATCGGGAGGCCTCCTTCCGCATCCGGCGGATGTTGAGCAGCATCACCGGCACCACCAGCACCAGCAGCAGCACCGCGATGGCGCTGCCGAGCCCCGGATCGGCGTCCGTCCCGAAGGACGTCCGGTACAGCTGGAGCGCGAGCACGTTCGCGTCGTCCTGCACCGCGCCCGGCGCGATCACGAAGACCAGGTCGAAGACCTTCATCACGTTGATGACCAGCGTCACCAGGACCACCACCAGCACCGGCGCCAGCAGCGGCACCGTGATCCGGCGGAACACCTGCCACTCCCCGGCCCCGTCCACCCGCGCCGCCTCCAGCAGCTCGCGCGGCACCGCCGCCAGCCCCGCCCCGATCAGCACCATCGCGAACCCGGCCCACATCCACACGTACGCCCCGATCACCGCCGGGGTCACCAGCACCGGGCCGAGCCACTCCACCCCCGCGTACGCCGCCCGGAAGTTCGACTCCGGCAGCCGCAGCCGCGCCCCGTCCGCCTCCGCGGGCAGGGTGAACGTGCCGTCCGGGCCGGCCGTCGCCGAGGCCACCACCCGGCCGTCCTTGACCGCCTCCACCCGCATCCCGGACAGGCCCGACTCCGCCGCGTCGACCACGTTCGGCAGCCCGCCGCCGCCCCGGGTGAAGTCCTGCCAGACGGTGCCCGTCACCTTCCCCGCCACCGCCCCGGCGCTGCCCGCCGTACGGGTCCCCGCGGGCAGGGCCTCCGGCGCCACCCCGACCAGCGGCAGCAGCACCGGCACGCCCGCCCGGACCGTGCCCCGCGTCACCAGGGCGCCGCCGGCTGCGGGCTCCAGCGGGGAGTCCCGGCCGGGGCGGGCCCCCGGGAACGCCGAGGACTCCGCGAAGGTGTCGTGCACCCCGACCCACACCGCGTTGGCGACGCCCCGCTGCGGGTCGTGGTCGTACACGAGCCGGAAGATGATGCCCGCCGCCAGCATCGAGATCGCCATCGGCATGAACACGAGCAGCTTGAACGCCGTCCCCCAGCGCACCCGCTCCGTCAGCACCGCGAAGACCAGCCCCAGCGCCGTCGCCGTGGCCGGGGCGAACACCACCCACACCGCCGTGTTCCGCAGGGCCGTACGGATCACCGGGTCGTCCAGGATCTGCCGGTAGTTGCCCGCCCCGACGAAGGTGTCGCCGGAGCGGTCGAAGAGGCTGCGGTAGAGGGAGTAGCCGATGGGCTGCACCACGAGCGCGCCCAGCAGCACCAGGGCGGGCAGCAGGAACGCCGCCGCGACCAGCCGCGGGCGTCCCTCACCCCGCCTGCGGGCCCGGGCCGGTCTTTTGGCCGCCACCGCCTTACTGCCCGTACGCCTTGGCCGCTTCCGCCTCCAGCCTCTCCTGGGTCCCCGCCAGGTCCGACGGGTTCGCCAGGAAGTCCTGGAGCGCCTTCCACTCACCGGCGCCCGGCGTCCCGCCGAAGGCCGCCGGAGCCTGGTCCGACATGTCGAAGCGGAAGTCGTCGCCCGCCGCGATCAGCGCCTTCGCGATGCCCCGCTGGATGTCGTTCGGGTACGCGGCGAAGTCCACCGCCTTGTTCGGCGAGACGAACCCGCCCTCACGGGCCTGGATCGCCGCCGCGTCGGCCGACGCCAGGAAGGTCAGCAGCGCCTGCGCGCCCTTGCCCGGCTTCAGCGCCACCGCCACGTCGCCGCCCGACACCACCGGCGGCTTCGCGCCCACCGCCGGGAAGGGGAAGACCAGGGCGTCCTCGCCCACCTTCGCCTTGGTCTGCGCGATGTTCACGGCCACGAAGTCGCCCTCGAAGACCATCGCCGCCGCCGGCCGGTCCCCGCCCGTGAAGGTCTGCGTCACCGACTTCGGGAACTCCGTCGCCAGCGCCCCGCTCGGGCCGCCCGCCAGGAAGTCCTTGCGGGCGAACAGCTGCCCCAGGGTGGTCAGCGCCTGCTTGACGCTGTCGTCCGTCCACTTGATCTCGTGCCGGGCCAGCCGGTCGTACTTCTCCGGACCCGCCTGCGAGAGGTAGACGTTCTCGAACCAGTCCGTGAGGGTCCAGCCGTCCGCGCCCGCCACCGACACCGGCGCGGTGCCGGACGCGGAGAGCGTGTCGGCGACCGTGAGGAAGTCCTTCCAGGTCGCCGGGGGCTTCACGCCCGCCGCCTCGAAGGCCTTCGCGTTGTACCAGACCAGCGACTTGTTGGCCGCCTTGTAGTAGACGCCGTACTGGGTGCCGTCCACCGCGCCCAGCTTCCGCCAGCCCGGCGAGTAGTTCTTCTCCAGCTGCGCCCGGGCCTCCGGGCCCACCGGCTGCGCCCACTTGTTCTGCACCGCCGCGGTCAGAGCCCCGACCTGGGGGAGCAGCGCCACGTCCGGCGGCTGACCGCCCGCGATCTTGGTGCCGAGGAAGGTGACGATGGGGTCCTGCGCCGGGACGAAGGTGACGCTCGCGCCCGTGCGCTTCTCGAACTCCTTCAGCACCTTCGTGAAGTTCGCCTGCTCGGGACCCGTCCAGACCGCCGCGACCTCCAGCTTCTCGCCGGGCAGCTTCGGTAATTCGACGGTCTGCGCGTTCTGCTGCCCGGACGGCGTGGACCCGCCCGTGCCGCCGTCACCGCCCCCGCCGCCGCAGGCGGTGAGCGCGAGCGCGCCCGCCGCGGCCAGCGCCGCCCAGACTCTGCCCGCCGTGCGTTTCGTGTGGCCGGTTCCGTGCTGTGCCCGCATGGTCTCGCCCCCGATGCCGTCGTGCTCGTGGTGTGCCGCGTGCCACAAGGTCTACGCCGACCCGCGCACCCCCGCAATAGCGCGCGGCGGGGAGCCGGGGCGGGTCAGGGGGCCTGCGGGAACGGCACCGGTATCGCCGAGACCAGGTGGGAGGCCCGGTCGAGGGCGCTGGCCAGCAGCGCGAGGTCGGTCGGGCCGTTGCCCAGCTCGCGCACCGGCCGCCGGGCCGGCGGGTCGCCCATCCGCTCCCACTCCACCGGGACCACGGTCGGCCTCAGGGTCCCGGTGCGCGGGATCCGGCCGGTGACCCGGCCCGCCTGGAAGGGCACCGCACGGCCGTCGGCGTACAGCAGCCGCCCCCGCCCCGGTCCCGGCTGGTCCGGCGCGTCCAGCTCGACCCGCAGCGTCGCCAGCCGGGCCGGCTCGGTCTCGGCGGTCCGCTCCGGGCGGGAGCTGGCCACCACCAGGTGCACGCCCAGCCGGGTGCCCTCCCGGGCCACCCCCTCCAGGATCCGCACCACCGACCCGGCGGCCGGCCGGCCCGGGCTGCCCAGCGCCGGGGCCACCAGCGCGTCGAAGTCGTCCACCAGCACCACCAGCCGGGGCAGCGGGGTCGGCCCGGCCGCCGGCTCCGTGCGGGTGGCGGCCGCGCGCAGCCGCAGGGTGCCGGTGCGCGGGGAGTCGAGGTCCCCGTTCAGCTCGCCGGGGGCCGGCCGGCGGGGCGAGACCATCCGGTCGGAGAGCTCGCGGCGGGCGTGCCAGTCGGTGAAGGGGACGCCGTCCAGCAGCTCGTGGCGGCGCTTGAGCTCGGCGGCGAGGGCCTGCGCGAACTCGCGCATGCGCAGCGGGTCGGAGGCCACGAGGTGGGCCGACACGTGCGGGAGCTCCGTGCACGGCAGGAGGCCGTCGCCGCGCTCGCCGCCGGCGCCGTCGAGGAGGAGCAGGCCGAGGCGGTCGGGGCGGGCCGCGGCGGCCAGGGAGGCGGCGATGGAGCGCAGCAGCTCCGTCCGGCCGCTCCCGGCGGGACCCTCCACGAGCAGGTGCGGGCCGTCGTGGACCAGTTCGGCTCCGACCGGCCCGCGCCGGCCGGAGCCGAGGACGACCTCCGCGAGGCCGCCGACGCCCTGGCCCTGGTCGATGGCCTCCGCCCAGCGGGCCATCAGGGAGGCCGGGGTGGCACGGGCCAGCCCCAGCTCGTCGAGCAGCCGGGACGCCGCCGGGAGGGTGGCCGCGGCCGGGCGGGACGCGCCGCCGCCGGGCTGGGTGCCGTCCGCGCGCAGCGGGGCCAGGGCCCGGGCGAACCGCTCCGCCCAGGCCGCCGAGACGCCGTCGGCCACGGCTGTGGGGCCGGCGGCGACCGGACGGCCGCCGCCGGCCGCGAAGCTGCGTACGGCCGTGGCCACATCGCCGCTGAGCAGGGCGATCCGGCCGCAGTCGCGGAACGCCGGGGTGGCGGCGCAGGCCGACTCGTACGTCGCCGCGACCGGGGAGGCGGCGGTGGCGGCCGGGGTCTCCGCGAGCACGAGGAGGTGGACGCCGGCCGCGGTGCCGTGCGAGGCGAGCCGTCCGGTGAGGTCGCGCAGTGCCGCGCTGCCCGGGTCGCCGTCCAGGACCACGAGCGTGCGCGGGCCCTCGTACGCGGCGGCGGCCTGCCGCAGCGCCGCAGGGTCGGCGGCCGCCCAGCCGGTGCCGAGCGGGCCGTCCTCCAGCCGCCGGGTCAGTTCGGCGGTGCGGGCGGCCGCCTGGTCGCGGTCGTACGCGAGCAGCAGCCGGCAGTCCTGGCCGTGCGCCGGCCGGACGTGGGGCAGCCAGCCGAGCCAGCCCCAGTCGCGGCGGCGCTCCGCCACGGGCCGGGCGCGGTCGGCGGCCAGCAGGACGATCTCCAGCCGGGTCGGCGAGTGCAGTCCCGCGAGCTGGGCGACCACCGAGCGGGCCACGCCCGTCAGCCGTGCCCGGGGTCCGGCGACGCCGAGCGAGCCGCATTCGGGGAACGCGACCCGGCTGCCCGCGCCGAGCCCCGCCTCCAGGAACCGGGGGTGCCCTGCCCCGCGCGACCACAGCCGCCCGGTGGGCCCGAGCGCCGCCAGCAGCAGCGTCGCGGGGTCGTCCTCGTCCGGAGCGGCCGCCGCGGGCGCCTCGGGTCCGGCAGGCTGCCCGGGGGCGTCGTCGTCGCCCCGCACCCACTTGCGGGCCCAGGCGCCGATCCCGCCGCGCCGCCGCGGGGCCGCGGCGGGATCCGCGTACGCACCGGGTCCGGCGGCGGGCGCGGGGCGGAGCCCCGGGGCGGGGTCGGGGGCGGGGCCCCCGTGGGGGACGGACTCCTGCGGGCCGGCGGCCGGGGCCTGCGGGTCCGTACCGCCGGGGGCACCGGGGGCGCCGTCGGTTCCCGGGCCGCCGCCGGAGGTGCCCGGCAGACCGAGGTGGCCCTCCAGGTCCGGGACCACCGCCAGCGGCCGTTCGCCGCCCGCCGGGGCGAGCCGGAGCGTGGACTCGCCGATCCGCAGCAGCGCGCCCGGCGCCAGCGGGACCGAGGCGGCTCCGACGTCGGCGCCGTCGAGTGTGGTGCCGTTCGTCGAACCGAGGTCGGCGACCGTGACCCGGCCGTCCGCCAGCACGGTCACCGCGCAGTGCAGCCGCGAAACGTCCGGGTCGTCGAGCGGCACGTCGGCGTCCGCCGAGCGCCCGATCCGCACGGACCCGGCGTGCAGCAGGTGGACCCCGCCCGCGTCGGGTCCGGCCACCACGTGCAGCTGCGGGGTGCCCGGGCCGTCCGCGGCCGGGACGGCGGCGGTGTCCGGTCCGGGGACGTGCAGGTGCAGCACCGCGCCGTCCACCAGCGGCGGTTCGCCGAGTACGGCGCGCTGCGGGTCGAGGCGGCGCGAACCGGCGTACAGCACGGTGGTGCCGCCGGTGTCGGGGCCGCCCGCGGCCGCCGCGAGTCCGGAGGCCACCGCGGCCAGCGCGGTCCCGGCGGGCGCGGTGACGAGCACGTCACAGCCGGCGGGCGCGGTGGCGGCCTGGTGGCCGCTGCGCGACCCGAGGACGGTCAGCCGGATCTGCATCGCCGTCAGCGGTCCCTTCTGCGCGGAGCGCAGTGCGCGGTGCGTGCGTGCGCCCGGCAGGGGAACGGCGGCAGCTGCCCCGCCCGATCGACCCCCCGCCCGGCACGGACGCCTCGTCCGTTCAGGTCTGCCGGAAGGCAGGGCTCCCGTCCCGGCCGTTCCGTACGGGTGCATCCTCGCACCTGTCGCCCGCAACACGCCCGGCACCCGCCAATAAATGATCTTGGATTCCCGTGGCGCGGTTCACCCACCGGTACGAATGCGGCCACCCCGTCGGGGGAAAACCGGGGAAATGAGCCCCCGGCATACCCCGCAAAACTCACCCTTCGCGCAAATGTGCGGCAACCAACCTCCGCCGACCCGCGTCTTCCACCGGGACACCCCCTAGAGTTGGGCCGGAAACCCACTCGGCGGAATCAGCCGGAAAGACGACAGCAGGGAGCGCGAGACGTGCGGCCAGTCGGCAGCAAGTACCTGCTCGAGGAGCCGCTCGGACGCGGCGCCACGGGCACCGTCTGGCGCGCCCGCCAGCGGGAGACCGCAGGCGCGGAGGCCGCCGTCGCCGGCCAGCCCGGCGAGACCGTGGCCATCAAGGTCCTCAAGGAGGAGCTGGCCCAGGACGCGGACATCGTCATGCGCTTCCTGCGCGAGCGCTCGGTCCTGCTGCGCCTGACGCACCCCAACATCGTGCGCACCCGCGACCTCGTCGTCGAGGGCGATCTGCTCGCCCTGGTCATGGACCTCGTCGACGGCCCGGACCTGCACAAGTACATCCGGCAGAACGGCCCCTTCAGCCCGGTCGCCGCGAGCCTGCTGACCGCCCAGATCGCGGACGCGCTCGCCGCCAGCCACGCCGACGGCGTGGTCCACCGCGACCTGAAGCCCGCCAACGTGCTGCTCGACGAGAGCAACGGCCAGATGAAGCCGATGCTCACCGACTTCGGCATCGCGCGCCTGGCCGACTCCCCGGGCCTGACCCGCACCCACGAGTTCGTCGGCACCCCCGCCTACGTGGCCCCCGAGTCCGCCGAGGGCCGCCCGCAGACCTCCGCCGTCGACATCTACGGCGCCGGCATCCTCCTCTACGAGCTGGTCACCGGCCGCCCGCCGTTCGCCGGCGGCACCGCGCTCGAAGTCCTCCACCGCCACCTCAGCGAGGAGCCGCAGCGGCCCCCCGCCGTGCCCGAGGCGCTGTGGATCGTCATCGAGCACTGCCTGCGCAAGGAGCCCGACGAGCGCCCCAGCGCCGAGAGCCTGGCCCGCGGCCTGCGCGTGGTCGCCGCCGGCATCCGCGTGCACTCCTCGCCCGACGAGGTCGAGGCCGCCCTCGGCGTCGCCGCCCTGCTCGCGCCCGACCCCTCGCCCGCCCCGGTCCCGGCCGCCCCCGGCAACCCCCAGAACGCCGACCCGACCCAGGTGCTGCCCGGCCGCGCCCCCGCCGCCGCGCCCGCGGACGCGTACGACCCGAACGCCATGACGAGCGTGCTCCCGCCGGTCGGCGGGGCCGACGCCACCACCGTGCTGCCGGCCACCACCGGCGCCCCGGGCGGCGCGCCCGACCCGACCTCCGTCATGCCCCCGGTGCAGCAGCCCGACGCGCCGCACCCGTGGCAGTCGCAGATGCGGGCCGCGCGCGACCGCAACGAGCAGACGCAGATGCACTACGTCGACCCCGCCGAGGACCCGCTGCGCCGCCGCCCCCAGCGCCCGGCCCCGCAGATGCCGCCGCCCCCGCAGCAGCCGCCCCGGCAGCAGTACCGCCAGGCCCCGCCGCCGCAG
This sequence comes from Streptomyces sp. NPDC037421, assembly GCF_055602105.1. Taxonomy (NCBI): domain Bacteria; kingdom Bacillati; phylum Actinomycetota; class Actinomycetes; order Kitasatosporales; family Streptomycetaceae; genus Streptomyces; species Streptomyces sp. NPDC037421. The sequence goes on along the minus strand of NZ_JBVJWV010000023.1, from coordinate 104,325 downwards.
CAGCAGTACCAGCCGCAGCCTCCGCCGCAGCAGTACGCGCAGCAGTCGCCGCAGCACTACCAGCCCCAGCAGTACCAGCAGCCGCAGCCGCCCCAGCAGCAGCCGCAGTACCGCCAGCCCCAGCCGCCTCCCCAGCAGCAGCAGCCGCAGCCGCCTCCCGCGCGGCAGCAGCGCCAGCCGCAGCAGCAGGCCCCGCGCGAGCCCCGGCCGCCGCGCGAGCCGCGCCGCCGCAGCGCCAACCCGGTCCGGATCCCGGGCCTGGGCTGCCTCAAGGGCTGCCTGGTGCTGATCCTGCTGCTCTTCGTGGGCGGCTGGCTGGTCTGGGAGCTCACCCCGCTCCAGGAGTGGATCGGCACCGGCAAGGGCTGGTGGGACCAGGTCTGGAGCTGGGGCACCGACGTCGTCGACTTCATCGGGTCCATCGGGGACACGGCCGGAAGCAGCGGCAGCGGCTCCTGAACGTCCGCCGCCGGAGGGCCCTCCCGAGGGCCCTCCGGAGCCTCCCGTAGCGCCGACCTTGTGGATTTGTCGACATCCAGGACGTGATTTCGCCCGCAGAAGTGAAGGTCGCCGCGATCCGGCGGCCTCAACCCCCATTCGGCCGCGTAGCTTTGGTCCGTTACGCCAGCCGCTGAGGGAGCAGTCGTGGCACGGAAGATCGGCAGCCGGTACACCGCCCACCAGATCCTGGGGCGCGGCAGCGCGGGCACGGTGTGGCTCGGCGAAGGGCCGGACGGCCCCGTCGCCGTCAAACTCCTGCGCGAGGACCTCGCCTCCGACCAGGAACTGGTCGGACGCTTCGTCCAGGAACGCAGCGCGCTCCTGGGACTGGAGCACCCGCACGTCGTCTCCGTACGCGACCTCGTCGTCGACGGGAACGACCTCGCCCTCGTCATGGACCTCGTACGCGGTACGGACCTGCGCACGCGCCTCGACCGCGAGCGCAGGCTCGCCCCCGAGGCGGCCGTGGCCATCGTCGCGGACGTCGCCGACGCGCTCGCCGCCGCCCACGCGGCCGGCGTCGTCCACCGCGACGTCAAGCCGGAGAACGTCCTGCTCGACATGCAGGGACCGCTCGGCCCCGGCGGCGCGCACCCCGCGCTGCTCACCGACTTCGGCGTCGCCAAGCTCATCGACTCCCCGCGCCGGGCCGCCGGCGGCCGCAGCACCGCCCCCACGACCCGGATCATCGGAACCCCCGACTACCTGGCCCCGGAGATAGTGGAGGGCCTGCCGCCGAGGGCGGCCGTCGACATATACGCCCTGGCCACGGTGCTGTACGAGCTGCTGGCCGGCTTCACCCCCTTCGGCGGCGGCCACCCGGGCGCGGTGCTGCGTCGGCACGTCACCGAGACCGTGGTCCCGCTGCCGGGCATCCCCGACGAGCTGTGGCAGCTGATGGTCCAGTGCCTGGCCAAGGCCCCCGCCTCGCGGCTGCGCGCCTCCGAGCTGTCGGCCCGGCTGCGGGACCTGCTGCCGCTGCTGGCCGGGATGCCGCCGCTCGACGTGGACGAGCCGGACGACGCCGACCCGGAGCCCGAGCCCGAGCGGGAGCCCGACACCGCCGCCGACCCGGTCCGCAGGCGGGGCGTGGTCCCACTGGTGCCCGGCTCCGCCACGGACTCCAACCGGGACACCCACACCTCCATGCGCGTCCCGGGCCCGGACGAGCTGGCGGGCGGGGCACTGGGCACCGCCCGCGTCCCCCGCCCGGCCGGCGGGCACCGGCCCGGCTCCGCCCGGCACCGGGCCGAGGCCGTCCGCAAGCGGCGTCTCGTGCTCTCCGCGTCGGCGCTGGCCCTGGTGGCGGCGGTGGGCCTGGGCAGCTGGATCGCCGTCTCCGGCGACGACCCGGCGCCCCCGCCGCGCGACGGCAAGGGCCGGCAGTCGGCCCCGACCCAGCCCAGGTAGACCGGCCCCGGGGCCCGTCTCTTCCCTTCCGGAAGAGACGGCCTACACCGCGGTGAGGTCCGGGTGCCAGCGGCGGGCGACCTCCGGGTGGGCGCGGACCCAGCCCTTGAGCTCGTTGCGGCCGTACTCGGCGTGCAGCGGGTTCGACTCGTCGTGCGCCACGCCCGGCGCCGAGCGCAGGTAGTCCCCGGGGACGGTCTCCACCACCGCGTCCAGCCTCGGGTTGTAGAAGAAGGGCACCGAGAACCGCTCCAGCGCCCCCGGCGGGCTGACCACCCGGTGGTCGGTGGCGCGCAGGTAGCCCTCGGTGGCGATCTCCAGCAGCTCGCCCAGGTTCACCACGAACGCCCCCGGCCGTGGCTCGATGTCGACGTAGCCGCCGTCCCGGACGACCTGGAGCCCGCCCACCGAGTCCTGGAGCAGCAGCGTCAGGAAGCCGTAGTCCTTGTGCGCGCCGACCCCCTGGTCGGCGCCCGACGGGGCGGACCCGGGGTAGCGGATCAGCTTCGTGTGCAGGTGGGGACGGTCCGCGAAGGCCGCGTCGAAGAAGTCCGGGGGAGCGCCGATCGAGGCCAGCAGCTCCTTGAGCAGCCGGTGCGCCACCCCTGCCAGGCGCTCCTGCCAGCCCAGGACCGCCTCCTTCAGCTCCGGCAGTGCCGCCGGCCACTGGTTGGGACCCTCCAGCCACAGGTACGCGGGGTCCTCCGGCCCCAGTACCGGCGCCGGCCGCTCCGCGCCCACGTCCAGCTGGTCCCGCCAGTCGGAGGCTCCGCCGGTCAGCTCGTGGCCGATACGGGTGTAGCCGCGGAAGTGCGGGGAGTTCAGATTGCTCACGGCCAGCCGGTCGGCCTCCGGGAGCGCGAAGAAAGCCCTGGTCAGCTCCAGGATGCGGGCGGTTTCCGCCTCGGTTATGCCGTGTCCGGTCAGGTACAGGAAGCCGGTGTCCCGGGCCGCGGCGTGCAGCTGCTTCAGGAAGTCGGCGCGCTCGGCGGGGTCGTCGGCCCGCGAGAGGTCGATGACGGCGAGGGCGGGCGCGGACGCGGCGGAGGAGACGGCGGAGGAGGGAGAAGAGGGGTGCGCGGACGGCATGACGGCTCCGTTTCGGATGTCACGGGGTCCTGGGCCCCGGAGATGGCGGGGCGAGCGGGAGCGTGCCGCCGGCAGGGATGGCGCCGGGGCGGCGTGGCCGCGTGCAGGACCGAAGTCGGATCGGGGTTGATCAGGCTTGTGCTGGGTCCGGCGGCAGACAGCTCGTCGTGGTCACACGCATGTGGTCCACATGGCGGCGCTTCACGAGTAGAACGGTCATACGAGGAGCGTACGCCCGTATCGACGCTCCTCCGTACGTTCCGATCCGGCCTGGCCGGACAGTGCCGTCCGGGGACCGGCTAGGCTTGACCCGTGGCAGTCGTCGATGTTTCCGAAGAGCTGAAGTCCCTCTCCTCGACCATGGGGTCGATCGAGGCCGTCCTGGACCTCGACAAGCTGAGGGCAGATATCGCCGTGCTCGAGGAGCAGGCCGCCGCGCCGTCCCTGTGGGACGACCCGGACGCCGCCCAGAAGATCACGAGCAAGCTTTCGCACCTCCAGGCCGAGGTCCGCAAGACCGAGACCCTGCGCGGCCGCATCGACGACCTCGCGGTGCTGTTCGAGCTCGCCCAGGAGATGGACGACGCGGACACCCTCGCCGAGGCGGAGGCCGAGCTGGCGTCCGTGCGCAAGGCGCTGGACGAGATGGAAGTCCGGACCCTGCTCTCCGGCGAGTACGCCGAGCGCGAGGCCCTGGTCAACATCCGCGCCGAGGCCGGAGGCGTCGACGCCTCCGACTTCGCCGAGCGCCTCCAGCGCATGTACCTGCGCTGGGCGGAGCGCCACGGCTACCCGACGGAGATCTACGAGACCTCGTACGCGGAAGAGGCCGGCATCAAGTCGACCACCTTCGTCGTCAAGGCCCCCTACGCCTACGGCACCCTCTCCGTCGAGCAGGGCACCCACCGCCTCGTGCGCATCTCGCCCTTCGACAACCAGGGCCGCCGCCAGACCTCCTTCGCGGGCGTCGAGGTGCTGCCGGTCGTCGAGACCAGCGACCACGTCGAGATCGACGAGTCCGAGCTGCGCGTCGACGTGTACCGCGCCTCCGGCCCCGGCGGCCAGGGCGTCAACACGACCGACTCGGCCGTGCGCATCACGCACCTCCCGACCGGCATCGTCGTCTCCTGCCAGAACGAGCGCTCGCAGATCCAGAACAAGGCCAGCGCGATGAACGTGCTCCAGGCCAAGCTGCTGGAGCGGCGCCGCCAGGAGGAGCAGGCCAGGATGGACGCCCTCAAGGACGGCGGCAGCTCCTGGGGCAACCAGATGCGGTCCTACGTCCTGCACCCGTACCAGATGGTCAAGGACCTGCGGACGGAGTTCGAGGTCGGCAACCCGCAGGCGGTCCTCGACGGCGAGATCGACGGCTTCCTGGAGGCCGGCATCCGCTGGCGCAAGCAGCAGGAGCAGACCGCGTAACGCGTGAGCACGTGAGCACGAGGAAGGGCCCGGACACCAGGTGGTGTCCGGGCCCTTCCCCATTACGTGTGATCCACGCGATCACACGGTGATGCCTGCTGATCGGGACGCGACGCGGCCTACGCGGTCCGTGCCACCAGCGCCAGCGCGGCCACCAGCACCACCAGAAGCGCGATGAGCGTCGCCGGATTCAGCCCGGCGAAGGGGCCCTCCTGCTGGAGGCGCTCCCGGTTCGCCCGGCACACCGGGCAGCGGCCCTGGCTGACGGGTGCGGCGCAGTTCGCGCACACGAGCCGGTCATATGTCATGCGCTCCTCCTCTCGTCCCCTCGTCATGGTCAACGGCACGGGGACGCGGTCCGTTCCCCCTACCACTGTGCCAGCTCCGCCGACATTCGGCGCGGCCCGTCCGGGCAATCACGGTCCGGCTCCTCCCACACCCGGGGATATTCCGGGCAACTACTGATTGCCGGGTCCCCACCCGGCGTCCGGTCGCGTATGGTCACGGTCACCTACTCCCGGCGACCGTGGTGCTCCCGTGATCCGATTCGACAACGTCTCCAAGTCCTACCCGAAGCAGAACCGGCCCGCACTCAGAGATGTCTCCCTCGACATCGCCAAGGGCGAGTTCGTCTTCCTGGTCGGCTCCTCCGGCTCCGGCAAGTCCACCTTCCTGCGGCTCGTCCTGCGCGAGGAACGGGCGACCCACGGCCAGGTGCACGTCCTCGGCAAGGACCTCGCGAAGCTCTCCAACTGGAAGGTCCCGCACATGCGGCGCCAGCTGGGGACCGTCTTCCAGGACTTCCGCCTCCTGCCCAACAAGACGGTCGCCGAGAACGTCGCCTTCGCCCAGGAGGTCATCGGCAAACCGCGCGGCGAGATCCGCAAGGCGGTCCCGCAGGTCCTGGAACTGGTGGGCCTGGGCGGCAAGGAGGGGCGGATGCCGGGCGAGCTGTCCGGCGGTGAGCAGCAGCGCGTCGCCATCGCCCGCGCCTTCGTCAACCGCCCCGCCCTGCTGATCGCCGACGAGCCGACGGGCAACCTCGACCCGCAGACCTCCGTCGGCATCATGAAGCTCCTGGACCGGATCAACCGGACCGGCACCACCGTCATCATGGCGACGCACGACCAGCAGATCGTGGACCAGATGCGCAAGCGCGTCATCGAACTCGAACAGGGCCGGCTCGTGCGCGACCAGTCGCGCGGCGTCTACGGCTACCAGCACTGAAAGGCCCCTGAGACGTCATGCGCGCCCAGTTCGTCATGTCGGAGATCGGCGTCGGCCTCCGCCGCAATCTCACCATGACCTTCGCGGTCATCATCTCCGTGGCCCTCTCCCTGGCCCTGTTCGGCGGCTCCCTGCTCATGCGCGACCAGGTCAGCGCCATGAAGGGGTACTGGTACGACAAGGTCAACGTCACCGTTTACCTCTGTACGAAGAACGACGCCCTGGACGCGGCCGGCGCCGCCGCCCCGGGCGCGGCCGCCGGGGCACCGGCATCCTCCGCCGGCGCCTCCGCGGCCAGCGGCCGGCCCTGCTCCAAGGGGGCGGTCACCCCCGAGCAGAAGCAGGGCATCGAGTCCGAGCTGAAGAAGATGGACCTCGTCCAGACCGTCATGTACGAGTCCTCGGACGAGGCCTACAAGCACTACAAGGAGCGCTTCGGCCACACGGCCCTGGCCTCCGTCGTCACCCCCGACCAGATGCCCGACTCCTTCCGGGTCAAGCTGAAGAACCCGGAGAAGTACGAGGTCATCACCTCCGCCTTCGCCGGGCGCGACGGCGTCCAGTCGGTCGCCGACCAGTCCACCGAGCTCGACAACCTCTTCGCCCTGCTCGGCACCCTCAACTGGGCGGCCCTCGGCATCATGCTGGTCATGCTGATCGTGGCCCTGCTGCTGATCGTCAACACGGTGCGCGTCTCGGCGTTCAGCCGTCGGCGGGAGACCGGCATCATGCGGCTGGTGGGAGCCTCCGGCTTCTACATCCAGGTGCCGTTCATCATGGAGGCGGCCGTCGCCGGCCTCATCGGCGCCGTCTTCGCCTGCGGGATGCTCGGCACCGGCCAGTACTTCGTGATCGACCACGGCATCGCGCTCCGCGACAAGCTCCAGCTGATCAACTTCATCGGCTGGGACGCGGTCCTCACCAAGCTGCCGCTGGTGCTGGTCATCGGTCTGCTGATGCCCTCGCTGGCAGCGTTCGTCGCGCTGCGCAAGTACCTGAAGGTATGACGAGCGCCTCCTGCGCTCTGTGGTCAACCGGGCTTGCCGTGGCGGGGCTTGTCCTAGACTCGGCGGCATGCCGGGTCTGCCCGCCCTCTGTCTCCGGCCCCGCGGCCTGCGTCGCGGGGCCGTTCTGACGCTGGTCTTCCTCGTCTGCGTGGGCACCGCCGCGGGCACGGGGTGCTGGTCCCCGCACGAGACGGACGAGACGAGTACGGCCTTCCTGGCGGGCACCGGCGAACCGGACCCGCCCCCTGCCCCCGGCCCCGGCACCGCCGACCGGGAGGCCGTCGCCCGGGCCGCCGCCGAGGCCGTCGCCGAGGGCAAGTCGGGCAAGAAGGCCGCCCAGGAGGTCGTCAGCCGCAGCGGCGACCGCTGGGGCACGGTCTACGACCGGGGCGAGTACGCCGCCTTCGCCGAGGAACTCGACGGCCGCTGGACCGGGGTGGGTCTCTGGGCCGGACGCCGCCGCGACGGCCGGATCGAGGTCGACCGGGTCCAGCCGGACAGCCCCGCCGACCGGGCCGGCCTGCGCGCCGGGGACCGGCTGCTGAGCGTGGACGCCCAGAGCGTGACCGGGCTGGCGGTGGCCGACGTGGTGGCGCTGCTGCGCGGGGAAGCCGGCACTCCGGTGGTGCTCGGACTCAGCCGGGACGGCGCCGACCGCACCGTGACCGTCCGGCGCGCGCAGCTGCGTACCGAACCGGTGACCGTACGCCGCCTCGCGGGCGGCATCACCGTGATCAAGGTGGCCTCCTTCACCCGGGGCTCGGGGGAGCTCGTCAGGACGGCCGTCCGCGAGGCCCCGCCCGGCGGCGGGGTGATGCTGGACCTGCGCGGCAACCCGGGCGGGCTGGTCACCGAGGCGGTGGCCGCGGCCTCCGCCTTCCTGGACGGCGGGCTCGTGGCGACGTACGACGTACGGGGCTCCGAGCGCGCCCTGTACGCCGACCCGGGCGGGGACACCGCCCGCCCCCTGGTGGCGCTGGTCGACGGCGGCACCATGAGCGCGGCCGAGCTGGTCACCGGCGCCCTCCAGGACCGCGGCCGGGCGGTGACGGTGGGCACCCGCACCTTCGGCAAGGGCTCGGTGCAGATGCCGACCGAGCTCCCGGGCGGCGCGGTTGCGGAGCTGACGGTGGGCACGTACCGCACCCCGGCGGGCCGCAGCCTCGACGGCGGGGGCATCACCCCGGACCTGGCGGCCGGTGACGGGGCGGAGGAGCGGGCGCGCACGGTATTGGGTGGCCTCGGGGTGGGGTCGTAGTGCGAAAATGACCGCACTATGGCTAAGGAAAAAGGGCGCAAGCTGATCGCCCAGAACAAGAAGGCCCGGCACGACTACACGATCGTCGACACCTACGAGTGCGGGATCGTCCTGACCGGCACCGAGGTCAAGTCCCTGCGCCAGGGCCGGGCCTCGCTGGTGGACGGCTTCGTGTCGGTGGAGGGCCGCGAGGTCTGGATGTACAACGTGCACGTGCCGGAGTACAGCCAGGGCACCTGGACCAACCACAGCGCCCGCCGCAAGCGCAAGCTCCTCATGCACCGCGAGGAGATCGACAAGCTGGAGCGCAAGTCGGAGGAGTCGGGCCACACGGTCGTCCCGCTGTCCCTGTACTTCAAGGACGGGCGCGCGAAGGTCGAGATCGCGCTGGCGAAGGGCAAGAAGGAGTACGACAAGCGCCAGACCCTGCGCGAGAAGCAGGACACGCGCGAGACGCAGCGGGCGATCTCGGCGGTCCGGCGCAAGCAGCGGGGCACGGTTTAATCTCCTGGCACGCGGTGGTCCACTTCGCGTACCATGGCGTCAGCACCACCCCCTCGGGGGCGGCGCAGCTTGAAGCGGTACCTAATTCAATAGTGAACATGGGGATGATCGGTTTCGACAGCGGCTGTCGATGCAGGGGAAGCGAGCCGAGGAAGCGGCAATGATCTCGCTAACCACATGTCGCAAAAAATAATCGCCAACTCCAAGAGCGATAACTCCCGCTTCACCCTCGCTGCCTAATAACAGTGAGCTGAAGCCTCTGTGAGGAGCGTCAGCCCGGAAGTGGTCCCGGTCCGGATCCTGGCGTCAACTAGGGATCTAAACCTCTAGCCCCGGTCACGGGGGTTGGAGGGAAACCAAACAGTGACTGAGCCCGTCGGAGACTTGTCCGTGTGATCTCCGGGGCCGAGAAAATCGCAGCGGACTGCGCTCGGAGAAGCCCTGCTTCTGCACCGTTGGACGCGGGTTCGATTCCCGCCATCTCCACTCATCCCATGTGGGCGAAGGCCCCGCAGCCGGTCGGCTGCGGGGCCTTCGTCATGGGCGCCCCTTCCCGTCCCGTGGCCAGTACGGTAGGCCACAGCTGAGGAGGAGTACCGATGACTGCACCGATGCCTCTGGGCAAAGGCCCGTTGATCCCGATGCCGGAACCCACCATTGCCGCGATGCGGCATGCGCTCGCCCGGATCGCCCCTTCCAGGCTCCACGCCTTTGACGAGCACCTCGCGGAGGCCGCCACGAACGCCCAGCAGACGCAGAGCCTGGCTCCTCTGCGTTCCTTCATCCAGGTATGGGCGATCAACGTGGCCATCGCGCGCTACCCCGAACGGGCTGCCCGGTTCCAAGCCCTTGAGGCCCTCGTCGATGCCGGGATCGAGGACCCCGTGGAAGCGCTCGCGGAGATCCAGCAGATCCTCCGGGAGGCGAAGGCCGAGGCGGGTCTGTGAGCGGTTGGCGTTGGGAGTACAACACCGACGATCCGGCCTATCACACCGACGGCCTGCCCCCGGGAGTGGTCGCGGAGGTGGAGCGGCTGGCAACCGAACTCGCGGCGCTCGGGCGTGACGCAGCCCGCGCCGGGCACCCGAGCGGCCGGGAGGGAGGCCTGCGCTCCTTCGACGTCCTGGGCGGTCGCGGTGTGGTGCAGTTCCTGGTGGTTCCTCGACACGAGTGCGTGTACGTCTGCAACATCATCTGGTCCGGGTAGAGGACCCGTGGCGGGAGCGGGTTCGATTCCCGCCATCTCCACTCATCCCATGTGGGCGAAGGCCCCGCAGCCGGTCGGCTGCGGGGCCTTCGTCATGCCGGGGTGCGGGGCCGGGGCCTCAGCAGTACGGGACCTTGTTGAGGTTCAGGGCGTAGCGGGCGGCGATCCAGCCGCGGCCGTCGGCGAGCTTGTACCAGATCGGATTGTCGCCCACGGTCTGGCCGTTGACCTTGCACTGGAGCTTCACGACGGTGTTGGCCGGGATCTTGCCGGTCTTCCGGTAGCCCGTGCCGGGGCCGGAGCGGATGCCGAGGCCGTGGCCGTGGCCGGAGGCGACGATGCGGGCCTTCGGGCCTTCGCCCTTGCCGTGGTGGTCGCCCTTGTCGCCCTTTCCGCCCTTGCCGTCGGCGCCGTTCTTGCCGTCCTTGCCCTTCTTGCCTTCGGGGCCGCGGGCGCCGGGCTCGCCGTTCTTCCCGGAGTCGCCCTTCGGGCCGGCGGGGCCCTGGATGCCTTGGATGCCCTGACGGCCTTCCTTGCCGTCGGCGCCGTTCTTGCCGTCCTTGCCCTTCTTGCCCTCGGGGCCGCGGGCGCCGCGCTCGCCGTCCTTTCCGGCCTTGCCTTCGGGGCCCTGTGGGCCGGGCGCGCCGTCCTTGCCGGGCTCGCCCTTCTCGCCCTGCGGGCCCGGGCGGCCCGGCTTGCCGTGGTGGCCGGGCCTGCCGTCGTGACCGTCGTGGCCCGGGCGGCCGTCGTCGCCCTTCGGGCCCGTCACCGGGGTGGCCACGGCGAACAGGGCCGGGAGGTCGATGCCGTCGGCCCATTCGCCGCCGTCCAGCGTCGTGCCCTGCGGTGCCTTCGGGTCCACCCGGACGGTCACCGCCAGCCGCGTCTGCGTGTTCGCCGGGAAGGCGAAGCCCGCGCGGGTGCCCGCGTCGCAGGTCAGCAGGCGCGCGTCCGCCGAGCGGGTGCACGAGCCGGCCGCCCGTTGGCCGTTCCAGTAGAAGCGGGCCTCCGGGAAGGTCGTCCGCTCCGGCGCGGTGATCCGGAAGCTGCTGCTGCGCGCCGGGTCCTGGCCGTTCACGGCCGCGATGACGACGCGGCCCGTCTGGCCGGGGGCGATGGAGGGGACGTACGGCTGGAAGAACCGGATCTGGGAGGCATCGGCCAGGGCCGGTACGGCCGGCACCAGGCAGGACGCGGTGACGGCCGCGACGACGAGGGCCGAGGAGACGGAGCGTGAAGCAGGCAAGGGGAGTTCCTCCGCGAAAGCAAGGGCGCTGGGGGAAAGCACCCCCAGTTATGCGGGATCGCGCGGAGGAGTGGTGCGTACCACGCGGGCGCGTCACTCGCTCGCCGGAACAAGACGGATAAATCGGGATGTTGCGGCCGAGAGGGTCAGCGCGAGCAGGGCGGCGGCGGCCGGAAGGGCGTAGGCCGCGGTGGAGCCCAGGCGGTCGACGGCCTGGCCCGCGGTGGCGGAGCCGGCGGCGATGCCGGCCATGATCGCGGTGACGGCGAGGCTCATGCCCTCGTTGAGGCGGCCGGGCGGAGTGGCCCGCTGCACCAGGGCCATCGCGCCCACCATCACCGGCGCCGTGGCCATCCCGGCCAGCAGCAGCGCCAGGGCCAGCAGCGCGAGGGAGCCGGTGGCGGCGGCCGCCCAGGGCAGGGCCATCGCCGCGGCCAGCGCGAGCAGGCAGGTCCGCAGGCTCCGCGGACGGCGGGTGCCGTAGAACAGCCCGGCGGCGCAGGAGCCCGCCGCCTGGAGCGCCAGTACCGGGCCCGAGGTGCCACCGAGGCCCAGGGCGGCGAGGTGGGCGATGGAGGCCACCTCCATCGAGCCGAACACCGCACCGGTGGCGAGGAGCAGGCCCAGCAGCGGGAGCAGGGCGCGCAGCGGCGACGGGCCCAGGGCGGCGGGCGGCACCCCGGTGGCCGGCGGCTCGGTGGCCCGGTGCGCGGTGAAGACCAGCATGCCCGTGAGCAGCATCGCCGCCCCGGCGAGGGTGCCCGCCTCCGGGAAGGCGGCGGTGCACAGGAAGGCCGCGAGGACCGGGCCGAGCATGAAGCACAGCTCGTCCGCGGCCTGCTCGAAGGACATCGCGGTGTGGTGCTCGGACGGGGGCAGCAGGCGGGTCCAGCGGGCCCGGGACATGCCGCCGATGTTGGGGGTCGTCGCGGTGGCCGCGTACGAGGCGAAGAGGGTCCACGCGGGGGCCTGCGTACGGACGCACAGGACCAGGGAGAGCGAGCCGAGGACGGCGATCACGGTGGCCGGTACGGCGACCCGGGCCTGCCCGTGGCGGTCGATCAGCCGGGCCGTCCAGGGCGCGACGAGGGCGGTGGCGGCCAGCCCGGTGGCGGTGACCGCGCCGGCCAGGGCGTACGAGCCGCGCTGCCCGGCGATCATCATCACGGCGCTGACCCCGAACATGCCCATCGGCAGCCGGGCCAGCAGGTTCCCGGCGGTGAACCCGCGCGTGCCCGGGCGGGTGAAGAGACGGGCGTACGGGCCCCGGGCGCGCACCGGCGGCGGCGGAGGGGCGGGCGCGGGGGACGGCGCGGCCAGGACGAGGGTGGTGCCGGTCACGGCCATGAGAGGGGTTTCCTGCGGCATGGCACGAGCCTGCGGCCCGCCCCCGGCGGCGGTCCAACACCTGTTCCGGGGCCATTCACGCCCTTCCGTTGTTAATCTCCGGGGATGACCGCCCGTGACGTCGACCCCCGCCTGCTGCGCGGCTTCCTCGCGGTCGCCGAGGAACTGCACTTCTCCCGCGCCGCCGCCCGCCTCTACGTCGCCCAGCAGGCCCTCAGCCGCGACGTCCGCCGCCTCGAACAGGCCCTCGGCACCCCGCTGTTCCTGCGCACCACCCGCGCCGTCGAGCTGACCGCCGACGGCGAACGGCTGCTGCCCCATGCCCGCGGCGTGCTCCGCGCCCACGAAGAACTCGCCGCCGCCTTCGCCGGACCGCCCCGCGCCCTGCTCGTCGACATGAACACCGACGGCCCCAGCACCGGCCGCCGCGTCCTGGAACGGGCCCGCGAACTCGCCCCCGGATGCGAACTGATGGCCCGCTTCGAGAGCGGCCTCACCCACGCCGCCACCGAGATCGCCGCCGGCCGCCTCGACGTCTCCTTCGGGTACGCCGCCGGGCTGGCGCCCGCCCTGCGCGCCCGGCTCGGCCACCGCCCCGTACGCTACGAACCCCTCGCCGTACTGCTCCCCGAGGACCACCCGCTGGCCGCCCTGGACCGCGTACCGCTGGCCGCGCTCGCCGGGGAGTCCGTGTACGCCGGAGCCGGGAACCCGAGGACGCTGGAGTGGACCGGGCTGGCCCGCGAGCTCTTCGCCGGGCGGGGCATCGCCGTCGCCCCGCCCGCCCCCGTGGCGATGGGCAAGGAGGAGTTCGTCCGGGTCATGGCCAAGACCCGCAACCCCGTCCTGGTGGCCGTCGGCTTCCTCGACATGCCCGGCAGCGTCAAACGCCCCCTCGTGGACCCCGCACCGCTGTCCCCGCTGTCGATGGTGTGGCGCAAGGGCTTCGACCACCCCGGCCTCGACGCCCTCCACCGTGCCGCCACCGAACTCCAGAACGCCGGCGGCTGGCTGGAAGTCCCCCCGGACAGCTGGCTCCCGGCAGCGCTCACACCCGGCCCGGGCGGCGGGTGAGTGCAAGGTTTCCCACCGGTCATCCGGCGGGGACCGGGGCCGAAACGCGCCGTTCCTAGCCTCCTCATCACGGACACGACAGCTGTGGATGGTGGAGGCGTGTGATGACCGGTAGTACGACCGCACCGCGCAGGGGAGGCCGCTGGATCGAGCGGTGGGACCCCGAGGACGAGACCTTCTGGCGGGAGGGCGGGGAGCGGATCGCCCGCCGCAACCTCCTCTACTCCGTGCTCTCCGAGCACATCGGCTTCTCGATCTGGTCGCTGTGGTCCGTGATGGTGCTCTTCATGGGCCCCCAGTACGGCATCGACCCGGCCGGCAAGTTCTTCCTCATCGGCACCGCCACCTTCGTCGGAGCCCTCGTCCGGATCCCCTACACCTTCGCCGTCGCCCGCTTCGGCGGCCGCAACTGGACCGTCGTCAGCGCCCTGCTGCTGCTCGCACCGACGATCGCCGCCCTCGTCGTCATGGAACCCGGAACCTCCTACGGCACCTTCGTGGCCGTGGCCGCGCTCACCGGCGTCGGCGGCGGCAACTTCGCCTCCTCCATGACGAACATCAACGCCTTCTTCCCGCTGCGCAAGAAGGGCTGGGCGCTCGGTCTCAACGCGGGCGGCGGCAACATCGGCGTCCCCGTGGTCCAGCTCATCGCACTGCTGGTCATCGGCACCGCCGGAGCCGGACACCCCAGGCTGCTGCTCGGGATCTACCTCCCGCTGATCGTGATCGCCGCCGCGCTGGCCCTCGTCCGCATGGACAACCTGGCACCGGTGAGCAACGACGGCGGCGCCGTCCGGGAGGCCGCCCGGGACGCCCACACCTGGATCATGGCCTTCCTCTACATCGGCACCTTCGGCTCCTTCATCGGCTACAGCTTCGCCTTCGGGCTCGTCCTCCAGACCCAGTTCGGGCGGACCCCGCTCCAGGCCGCCTCCCTGACCTTCATCGGCCCGCTCCTCGGATCGCTCGTCCGGCCCGTCGGCGGGGCGCTCGCCGACCGCTTCGGCGGGGCCCGGATCACCCTCGCCACCTTCGTGGCGATGGCCGCCGCGACCGGGGTGGTCCTGCTGGCCTCCGTACGGGCGTCCCTGCCGGTGTTCCTCGTCGGATTCGTGGCGCTCTTCGCGCTCAGCGGGCTCGGCAACGGCTCCACCTACAAGATGATCCCCGGCATCTTCGCCGCGAAGGCCCTCGCCCGCGGCCTCGACGGCGAAGCGGCCGCCGCCCACGGAAGGCGGCTGTCCGGCGCCTCCATGGGAGTCATCGGAGCCGTCGGCGCACTCGGCGGCCTCGCCATCAACCTGGTGTTCCGCTCGGCCTTCCTGGAATCCGGCTCCGGAACGGCCGCCTTCACCACCTTCCTCGGCTTCTACGCGGTGTGCTGCGCGGTCACCTGGGCGGTATACCTTCGCCGGCCGGCCGCCGCACAGACCCCGGTCGCCGACGGGCAGGGCGAGAGGAAAGCGCAGCTCACCTCGGTGTGAAGAGTGACCGGGCCGGTTGCGGCCCGGTTAACTGGCCCGAAATACGGTGGAACCGAGCCTGACACGACGCCTTGGCAGGCTCGGAACATCCCCGACGCGACGGCGCGTCCCCGAACCCGTCGGAGCGCCCCGGACGCACCGGCGGGTCCCCGCCGCAGGAAACCCTCAGGGCAAGGCAGGTCACCACGATGGACGACGCTACCCACGGCCCCCTGGCCGGATTCACCGTCGGAGTCACCGCCGCCCGGCGGGCGGACGAACTCATCGCCCTGCTGCGCAGGCGCGGAGCCGCCGTCATCCACGCCCCCGCCCTGCGGATCGTGCCGCTCGCCGACGACAGCGAGCTGATGGCCGCCACCAAGGAACTCGTCGACAACCCGCCCGACGCCGTCGTCGCCACCACCGCCATCGGATTCCGCGGCTGGATCGAAGCCGCCGACGGCTGGGGCATCGGCGAACAGCTGCTGGAGCGGCTGCGCACCACCGAACTGCTGGCGCGCGGCCCCAAGGTCAAGGGCGCCGTACGGGCCGCCGGGCTGGTGGAAGCCTGGTCCCCGCAGTCGGAATCGCTGGCCGAGGTACTGGACCGGCTGCTGGCCGGCGGCGTCGCCGGGCGGCGCATCGCGCTCCAGCTGCACGGGGAGCCGCTCCCCGGGTTCGTGGAGGCCCTGCGCGACGGAGGGGCCGAGGTGGTGCCCGTACCGGTCTACCGGTGGATGCCGCCCGAGGACCTCGCACCGCTGGACCGGCTGCTGGACGCGGTCGCCGTCGGGGCGGTGGACGCCGTCAGCTTCACCTCGGCGCCGGCCGCCGCCTCCCTGCTGTCCCGGGCCGCCGAGCGGGGGCTGCGCGAGGCGGTGCTGGAGGCGCTGCGCGGGCCCGTGGCCGCGGCGTGCGTGGGGCCCGTCACCGCGCTGCCGCTCCAGGCCGAAGGGGTGCAGACGGTACAGCCGGAGCGGTTCCGGCTCGGGCCGCTGGTGCAGGTGCTGTGCCGCGAACTCCCCGGCCGGGCACGGGTGCTGCCCGTCGCCGGACACCGGCTGGAGATCCGGGGGCACGCGGTGCTCGTCGACGACGGGCTGCGCCCGGTCCCGCCCGCCGGGATGGCCCTGCTGGCCGCGCTCGCCCGGCGGCCCGGCTGGGTGGTGTCCCGGGCGGCGCTGCTGAAGGCGCTGCCGGGGGCGGGCACCGACGAACACGCCGTCGAGACGGCGATGGCCCGGCTGCGGGCGGCCCTGGGGGCGCCGCGGCTGATCCAGACGGTGGTCAAGCGGGGGTACCGGCTGTCGCTGGACGCGGGGGAGGGCGAGGGCTGGAGCGCGGGGGCGGACGTCCGTTAGCGTGCTTGCATGATCATCAACGGGGTGGAGATGAAGGGCCTTGCGGTCGAGCACGCCGCCGGGCTGGCCGACGTACTGACGCGCAACCGGGCCGCCATGGCGCCGTACGAGCCCCTGCGGACCGAGAGGTTCTACACCGAGGCCGGGCAGCGGGAGCGCATCGAGGGGATGCTCGAAGACCGCGACGGGGGCCGGCTCGTCCCGTACGTGTTCGTCGAGGCGGCCGGCGACGCCGTGCTCGGGGCGATGAACCTCGGCGGCATCGCGCTCGGGCCCCTGTGCAGCGGCGGCGTCGGCTACTGGATCGACCGGGCCTGGCACGGCAGGGGGCTGGCCACCGCCGGGCTGGCGGAGGTCATCCGGGCCGCCCGCGAGGACTTCGGCCTCCACCGGGTGGAGGCGCAGACGCTCGTCGACAACCACGCCTCCATGCGGGTCCTGGCCAAGAACGGCTTCACCGAGATCGGACTCGCGCCCCAGTACCTCCACATCAACGGAGCCTGGCGCGACCACCGCCTCTTCCAGCGCGTGCTGCACGACGAGGCGCCCGCCGCGTAG
The DNA here is from genome assembly GCF_055602105.1 of Streptomyces sp. NPDC037421. Lineage (NCBI taxonomy): Bacteria > Bacillati > Actinomycetota > Actinomycetes > Kitasatosporales > Streptomycetaceae > Streptomyces > Streptomyces sp. NPDC037421. Next base: position 87,651 of record NZ_JBVJWV010000023.1, on the reverse strand, counting down.
CCGCGGCCCCGCCCCGCGCGGGGGCTTCCGCTTCACGGCCGCCGACGGCACTCTGGGGGCGTCCCAGTCCCACGGCGACGAGGCGGCGACGAGGCGGTGACGGGCATGTGGTTCGACTCCGGGCGGGTCTGTCTGGACCTGCTGGCGACGGATGGCGTTGAAGGGGCCGGTTCCGGATGCCGGGAGGGGATCCGCGACGGCGACGAGCTGCGGCTGTGGCTCGTCGGCGCCGGCCTGGTCCCCGACCGGACCCCGCTCGGACGGCTCGGGCCCGACTGGGTGGAGGCCTTCCGCGCGCTGCGCGACGACGTGGGCACCCTCGTACGGGCCGAACTGGCCGGCACCGGCCCGGAGGAGGACGCCCTGGCCCGGCTGAACGCGGCCGCCGCGGGACCGCCCCCGGGCGTGTGCGCGGTACGGGACCAGGAGGGCCACCTCGTCCGGGAACTCTGCGGCGGGGTGGAGTGCGCCGGGATGCTGGCCACGGTGGCCCGGGACGCGGTCGAGCTCCTCACCGACCCCGGCGACCTGGCCCTGATCCGGTCCTGCGAGGGCGACGGCTGCGCCCGCCTCTACCTGGACACCTCCCGCGGCCACCGCCGCCGGTGGTGCTCCAGCGAACTGTGCGGCAACAGGGAGCGGGTGGCCCGCCACCGCCGGCGGGTGCGGGAGGTGGCGGGGGTGGAGGCGTAGGGGGAGGTGCAGAGGGAGGGGTGGGGGAGGGGTGGGGGAGCGGGGTGCCGGCTGGGCGGTCTCAGGGCCGGTTTGGGGGCTTCCCGTCAGTCCCATCGTCCTTCCGTGACGGGCCGGCCCGTCAAGGGCGCTCCCTTCGGTCGCGTCACTGCGTGATCGCCTTCGGCGACCCGTGACATCCCGTCCCGCCCCGGAAAGCCGAAAGACTGCCGGGAAGCCCCCAAAAGAACGGTCACGGTCCATGGTCGGAGGGGCGGGTCTCTCAGCGATGAGGCGAGGGGCCGGGCGCCGGCATCCCCGGCATCCGGGCCGCTTGATGCCCGGCCCAGGGCCGGGGCGCGGCTACCCGCACCAAATGTTGATCAGGTCCCCCCCTGCGGAGCGCCCAGGCGCGTCAGACCGCTACGCGCTCTTCTCGTCTCAGCGTCCGACGACCGTCCGGGGCTGATACCCGCACCAAATGCCGACCGGAGCGGCCCAGGAGCCGGTGGGCGGGTCGGATCGCTACCCTACGGGGCGTCGAAGCGGACGGAGCGGACCTCCAGGGTGTCCTTGGCCGGCGCGCCATTGGCCCGCAGCCGCCACTGAGAGCCTTCGCAGCTCGCGTTGAGGTAGACGGTCACGGCGGTATCGGTCTGGTTGTGCGGGCCGTAGGCGGGCAGCTCGTCGTCGTCGCCGACAGGGTAGAGGTTGATGCACTTGCCACTGTGCGGGTCGTGCAGCGTGGCGTACTGCTCCTGGCCGTGCCCGTCCACGTACTTGTAGTGGAAGTTGCCCTGGGCGGCCTGGGCCGAGCCGGACATCGACAGGACAAGCGTGAGGGCGCCGAGACAGGCGCCGAGGGTGCTGCGGAGCTTCATGAGGGGGAAATCCCTTCCGGAAGTGATCGAAAGCGCACGAAGGGGAGGTGCGAGCCCGACCATAGGAGAGGTGTCAGGTGATGAATCGATCCGCTGGATCACCCACTCTGGCGCGTCACCCCGGCTCCACCTGTTCGGGTCAGAAGGCCCGGCCCGCTTCCCCGCGTTCCAGCCGTCAGAAGACGGTCGCGAGATCGGCCGGACAGGCGCTGGCTAGGCTTCAAGGGTGAACGACACGACAGCTGGCATACGTATCCGGCCCGGTGTCCTCGCGGACGCTCCGGCCGTGCTCGACATGCTCGACGGCGCCGTCGCGTGGATGAACTCCCGTGGCAACACCGAGCAGTGGGGCACCACCCCGTACTCGCAGAAGCCCGGCGGGGTGGAGCGGGTCGAGCGGTACCTGACCGAGAACACCCCGTGGATCGCGGAGCTGGGCGGGACGCCCGTCGGGGCCATGGTGCTGGACTCCGGTCCCAGCCCCCAGATGCCGATCAAGCCGGCCGAGGAGCCCGAGCTGTACGTCCGCCTGCTCGTCTCCGACCGGCGGCGCGTGGGTCTGCGTATCGGTGCGGCCCTGCTGGCGCACGCCGCCGACGAGACGCGCCGGGCCGGCCTGGAGCTCCTGCGCGTCGACTGCTGGGCGGGCGGCGGGGGCGAGCTGGTCGCCTTCTACGAGCGCAACGGCTTCACTCTCACCGACAGCTTCCTGTCCGGCGACTGGCCGGGCCAGGTCCTGGCCCGGCGACTCGTCTGACTCACTTCGCCGGCTCGACGTTGGCGATCGCGGTGGTGAACTCGCGGCCGGACGAACCACGGATGTAGGCCAGTTCCATCCAGTGCTCGATGCCGGTGTCCGAGACGTTCTCGTTGATGACGGCCATCAGCACGCCCTCGGCGCCGGAGGCGGTATCGCGCACGTGCTGACGGAGAAGCCGGTGGGGGACGTACTCCTGGCTCACGGGTCGCTCCTTGCTTCACAGGCGGGTGGTCAACTCCCGCGCGGTCACCGGTTGGTGTGACGAGGTAACCGCGCGGGCCCCCCGCGCGAGTACCGTTGGAGGGTCGGAGAAGCATGCAAGCCATGCACCTGTGGGGAGTTGCTCATGGCGCGACGCTCACGCACACCCAACACCGGTCTGTCGACGCTCCTTGAGCAGGCCGGATGGTCAAGAAGCCAGTTCGCCTCGATCGTGAACCGCATCGGCGCGGAGGCCGGGCTCCTGCTCAAGTACGGCCAGCCCGCCGTGTCGCAGTGGGTGGCGGGACACCACCCGAGGCCGCAGGTCAGGGCACTGATCATCGAGGCGTTCGAACGGAAACTGGCACGGCCGGTCACCTACGCCGAGGCGGGGCTCACGCCCCCCGGCGGGGCGGCGGAGGCGGACACTGTGCGGGAACTCGTAGACCTCGGAAGGGCCGACATGGATCCGTCCCGACGCCGCGTGATCGCGGCCGGAGTCTTCTCCGCAGCACTCAGCATCCCGCTGTTCCCGACCCTCGCGCGGGCCGACGGCCCGGACCCGATAGGGCCCGGGAAGGCGACGACCCGGGTCGGGCAGGCGCAGGTGGCCGCCGTGCAGGCGATGACGGACCGGATCGCCGACATCCTCGACGAGCTCGGCGCGGGCCATGCCCGCCCGATGGCGGCCGCGTTCCTCGTGAACACCGTGGGGCCGTGGCTGAAGGCCGAGGCGGCGGCGCCGGTGCGGCGGAGCCTGCTCGCGGCTGCTTCCGACCTGGTCTACCTGACCGGGTGGATGGCCATGTACGAACGGCAGCACCGGCTGGGCCAGGACTACTACGTGTCCGCGCTGAAGCTCGCCGGGGAGGCGGAGGAGCACGTCACCTACTGCCGGACCCTGCGCGGCATGTCGCTCCAGGCGTCCAACCTCGGCTACGGCAGGCGCGCCCTCGAACTCGCCGACTCGGCGGCGGAAGCGGCACCCTCCGCCGGTCCGCGCCTGGTGGCGTTCCTGCGCGGACAGCAGGCGCACGGCGCGGCCATGGTCGGAGACAAGCGCCAGGCCTTCGTCCGGCTGCGGGAGGCCGAGGAGGCGCTCGCCCGGGCGGACGACCGGCGGGAGTCGATCGGCGGCTACGACCGGACCGCCTACCTGTTCCACGTCGCGCACGTCCTGAACGAGACGAAGGACGTACCGGGCTCGGTACGGACCCTGCGCGAATCGATCCGGCTCCAGCCCGCCAACGAGCGCCAGGGCCGCCTGCACGCGTACGGAGTCCTCGCCCAGCGCCAGCTGTCCATCGGCCACGTCGAAGCCGCGTGCGAATCGTGGGGGCGCTTCCTGGACGAGTACGAGGCGCTGTCCTCGGCCCGGGGCGACGAACACTTCGAGGTGATGAACCTCAGGCTCCGCCCGCACGGCACCGTCCGGGCCGTACGGGAGCTAGGCGAGCGGGCCCAGCTCGTCGGCGCCCTCAAGGGCTGACCGGGCCGCAGGCTCCCCACCCGAGCCGGGGAGCCTGCACCCACACACCTCGCCAACACCAGGCCCGGACGGCCGCCGGACGCCGAGACGAGAGGAGCGCGTGGCGATCTGCTGCGTCTGGGTGCTCCGCAGGGCCTCTGGTCAACATTTGGCGCAGGTAGCCGGGCCCCCGGCCCTGGACCAGGCCTCCAAGGGCCCGAATACCCGGCAAACCGGCCCCCGGCCCCTCGCCTCGTCCCTGACACGCCCGTCCCTTCCCCTCTGGACCGTGCCGTTCTTTTGGGGGTTTTCCGGCAGTCCTTTGTCTTTCCGGGGCGGGCCGGTCGGTCAAGGGTCGCCGAAGGCGATCACGCAGTGACGCGACCGAAGGGAGCGCCCTTGAGGGACCGGCACGACACGGAAGGACGATGGGACTGACGGGAAACCCCCAAACCCTCCCTGATCCGCTCCAAGGGGATCCGCCTCCCCACCCACCCACCTGCCCGCCCCCACCCCCTCACCCGCCCACCCGCCCCCGCGAACCGCCCGCCTCCCAAGACCGGCGTGCGGAGACGGGGCGGATTCGCGTACGGTTGACGGTCGCCCATGCACGTCAGAAGGGGGCCTTGGTGGCCGCGCAGAATGCCGCTGTCGACAGCACGGCGGATTCCGTCCGCGATCGGGAGATCGCGGTCGAGCAGACGCATCTCGATCAGGTGTACCGACGCCTTGAGGAGAAGATCCACGAGGCCGAGTTCCTCATGAACGACGCCGCCCAGCGCGGCCAGGTCGGCACGCCCGGGGCGCTCGCCGAGCGGGACGCGCAGGTGTTCCGTGCCGGGATCCACCTCAACCGGCTCAACAACGAGTTCGAGGACTTCCTCTTCGGACGGATCGACCTCGTCCTCGGCAAGGACGGGGAGCGCGGCCCCGACGGGGCCTACACCTCCATCGAGCCCGCCGACGACGCGATCCGCGCGGACCTCACCGCCGACATCGCGGAGACCCTGCACATCGGCCGCATCGGCGTGCTCGACTCCGACTACTCGCCCCTCGTCATCGACTGGCGGGCCCCCGCGGCCGCGCCGTTCTACCGCTCGACCCCCAAGGACCCCGGCCGCGTCATCCGCCGCCGGGTGATCCGCTCCAAGGGCCGCAAGGTGCTCGGTGTCGAGGACGACCTGATGCGCCCGGAGGTCACCGCCTCCCTCGACGGCCGGGAGCTGCCCGCCATCGGCGACGGCGCGCTGATGGCCGCTCTCGGGCGGGCCCGTACGCACACCATGCGGGACATCGTCTCCTCCATCCAGGCCGAGCAGGACCTGGTCATCCGCGCCCCCGCCGCCTCCGTCGCGGAGGTGGCCGGCGGGCCGGGCACCGGGAAGACGGCCGTCGCCCTGCACCGTGCCGCGTACCTCCTCTACCAGGACCGCCGCCGCTACTCGGGCGGCATCCTGATCGTGTCCCCGACCCCTCTCCTCGTCGCCTACACCGAGGGCGTCCTGCCCTCGCTCGGCGAGGAGGGCCAGGTCGCCATCCGGGCGCTCGGCTCGCTGGTCGACGGGGCCGAGGCGAGTACGTACGACGAGCCGCCCGTGGCCCGGATCAAGGGCTCCTCCCGGATGCTGAAGGTGCTCCGGAAGGCCGTCCGCGGCGCCCTGGAGCTCGGCGACGCGCCCGAGCGGCTGCGCGTGGTGGCCTTCGGCCGGCGCGTGGAGCTGGAGGCGCCGGAGCTGAACCGGATCCGGCAGAACGTGCTCGGCGGCACCGCGCCCGTGAACCTGCTGCGCCCGCGCGCCCGCAAGCTGCTCCTGGACGCCCTGTACGCGAAGACGGGCTCGTCCGGCCGGCACAGTGACCCGGAGCTGGCCGCCGAGCTGCGCAGCGCGTTCGACGAGGACATCTCCACCGAGGACGACTTCCTCGGCTTCCTGAACGCCTGGTGGCCGGAGCTGACCCCGCGCCGGGTGCTGGCGGCGATGGCCGACGAGCGGCGTCTGGGCCGCTGGTCCCGGCGGGACCTGAACCCGCGCGAGACGCGCCAGCTGGCGCGTTCGCTGCGCCGGGTCGGCGCGGACGGCTCCGGCCCCCTCTCGGTGCACGACGTGGCCCTGCTGGACGAGCTGGGCCAGCTCCTCGGCGCGCCCGCGCGGCCGAAGCGGAAGCGGGAGCTGGACCCGTTGGACCAGCTCAGCGGGCTGGAGGAGCTGATGCCGACCCGCGAGGAGACCCAGTGGGAGCGGGCCGAGCGGATCGCGGCCGAGCGGACCGAGTACGCGCACGTGATCGTGGACGAGGCGCAGGACCTGACGCCGATGCAGTGGCGGATGGTGGGCCGGCGGGGCCGTACGGGTACCTGGACGGTGGTCGGGGACCCGGCGCAGTCCTCCTGGACGGACCCGGACGAGGCGGCGGCGGCCAGGGACGAGGCGCTGGGGAGGCGGCCGCGCAGGCGGTTCACGCTGACCGTGAACTACCGCAACCCGGCCGAGGTCGCCGAGGTGGCCGCCCGGGTGCTGGAGCTGGCGATGCCGGGCATGGAGCCGCCGACGGCGGTGCGCTCGACGGGCCTGGAGCCCCGCTTCACGGCGGCCGGGGAGGACCTGGGCGCGGCGGTGCGGGAGGAGACCCGGCGGCTGCTGGAGCAGGTGGACGGCACGGTGGGCGTGGTCGTGGCCATGGACCGGCGCGCCGAGGCGGCGGGCTGGCTGGCGGACCTGGGCGAGCGGGCGGTGGCGCTGGGCAGCCTGGAGGCCAAGGGCCTGGAGTACGACGCGACGGTGGTGGTCTCCCCGGCGGAGATCGCGGAGGAGTCCCCGGCGGGCCTGCGGGTGCTGTACGTGGCGCTGACGCGCGCGACGCAGCAGCTGACGGTGGTCTCGGCGGAGGGCGACAAGCCGGGCGCGGACGGCGTCCCGGAGCTCCTGCGCCCGTAGCGAGGGCCCCCGCCGCAGGTCCGCCGGAGCTCCGCCGGAGCCGTGGTGGACCCTCGCCGGTCCCGCTCGCGACACGCGGTCGCCCCGGCCGGTCCCTGACCCTGCGTGACCCCCGCCCGGCCGCCCGCGGGCCGTCCCCGGACGCCCCGCGGCCAGGCGCGTGATCCGGGGTGTCCAACTCGCGGGAGGGGGGATCGCTTCCGGCGATCCTTTGTTAGCCTGGGTACGACACCGGCTCGATCCAAGCCCCCGGGCCCAACCTTCGTCGCTTAGAGCGACCACTTGCCGCGAGGCGAGCATGGCGGGTCGGTGTCTTAGTCCGATCAACAGGTCCGCGCCCTCCACCGAGTGGGGGGCGCGGACCTGTTTTGTATTAACCCACCATTCCAGGCACCGAGATTCTCTCGTATGGTGGAAGAGTCTTTCCGAAATTTGTAGCTGGTTACCTTGTACCGGCTGGTAGGTGGGACGATCGGACAACAGGTCCTGCCCACCTGCCCATCGCTGGACGGTGTCGGGCAGGATCCGTGTACAGCGAAACCAGGGACAGAAGAGGAAACACGGCCATGGCAACGGCGCCCAGCGTCTCGTATTCGATGACGGTCCGCCTGGAAGTGCCCGCGAGCGGAACCGCGGTCTCCCAGCTCACCACCGCCGTGGAGTCTTCCGGGGGGTCGGTCACCGGCCTCGACGTCACCGCCTCCGGGCACGAGAAGCTCCGTATCGACGTCACCATCGCCGCCACCTCCACCGCGCACGCCGACGAGATCGTCGAGAAGCTCCGCGGCATCGAGGGCGTCAGCCTCGGCAAGGTCTCCGACCGAACCTTCCTGATGCACCTCGGCGGCAAGATCGAGATGTCGTCCAAGCACCCCATCCGCAACCGCGACGACCTCTCGATGATCTACACCCCGGGCGTCGCCCGCGTGTGCATGGCCATCGCCGAGAACCCCGAGGACGCGCGCCGCCTCACCATCAAGCGCAACTCCGTCGCAGTCGTGACCGACGGCTCCGCCGTCCTGGGCCTCGGCAACATCGGCCCGATGGCCGCGCTGCCCGTCATGGAGGGCAAGGCGGCCCTCTTCAAGCGGTTCGCCGGCATCGACGCCTGGCCGATCTGCCTCGACACCCAGGACGCCGACGAGATCGTCGCCATCGTCAAGGCCATCGCCCCGGGCTTCGCCGGCATCAACCTGGAGGACATCTCCGCGCCGCGCTGCTTCGAGATCGAGGCCCGCCTGCGCGAGGCCCTCGACATCCCCGTCTTCCACGACGACCAGCACGGCACCGCCATCGTCGTCCTCGCCGCCCTGACCAACGCACTTCGCGTGGTGGGCAAGGCAGTTGAGGACGTCAAGGTGGTCATGTCGGGCGCCGGCGCGGCCGGCACCGCCATCCTCAAGCTGCTCCTCGCCGCGGGCGTCAAGAACGCCGTCAGCGCCGACATCCACGGCGTCGTGCACGCCGGCCGCCCCGACCTGGTCGACGCCGCACCGGACTCCCCGCTGCGCTGGATCGCCGACAACACCAACCCCGAGGGCTACACCGGCACCCTCAAGGAGGCCGTGGTCGGCGCCGACGTCTTCATCGGCGTCTCCGCCCCGAACGTGCTCTCGGGCGAGGACGTCGCGGCCATGGCCGAGGGCGCCATCGTGTTCGCGCTCGCGAACCCGGACCCGGAGGTCGACCCGGCCGTCGCCCGCCAGACCGCAGCCGTCGTGGCCACCGGCCGCTCGGACTTCCCGAACCAGATCAACAACGTGCTGGTCTTCCCGGGCGTCTTCCGCGGCCTGCTGGACGCCCAGTCGCGCACCGTGAACACCGACATGATGCTGGCCGCCGCGGCCGCCCTCGCCGACGTCGTCGGCCAGGACGAGCTGAACGCGAACTACATCATCCCGTCCGTCTTCAACGACAAGGTCGCCGGAGCCGTCGCGGGCGCCGTCCGCAAGGCCGCACAGGCCGCCCAGGCCCCCGCTGTGACGGGGCCCACGGCCTGATCCCGGCGCGTCGCGGGATGCGGGCCCGGCGGGGCGCCCATAGGGTTGCGGGGATGCCCGCGTGGCCCGCGGTCCGCATCCACCGGAGCCCCTGGTGCGGACGGAGCGTCACCGAGGCGTGACTGTGGCGCTTTTCGTGTGACCCTGGCGGGTGCCGGATTGGCTTTCCCGCCGCTGGTGGGGGCAGGATGCGTAACCGGGCGAGAGGGTCTGACGTTCAGACCCGGGTCCGGGGACTGTCCTAGGGCCCTGGCAGCATCGGCTTCGATCTCACGCCTCTAAGGCAAGTTGAACACGGGAGTACAACATGAACCGCAGTGAGCTGGTGGCCGCTCTGTCCGAGCGCGCCGAGGTGACCCGCAAGGACGCCGACGCCGTTCTGGCCGCGCTCGCCGAGACCGTCGGCGAGATCGTCGCCAAGGGCGACGAGAAGGTCACCATCCCCGGCTTCCTGACCTTCGAGCGCACCCACCGTGCCGCTCGCACCGCGCGCAACCCGCAGACCGGCGACCCCATCCAGATCCCGGCCGGCTACAGCGTGAAGGTCTCCGCGGGCTCCAAGCTCAAGGAAGCCGCCAAGGGCAAGTAGTACCGCCCTTGTGCCGAGGGCCGCACAGGCCCTCGGGACGGCAGTGGTACGTAGAACGGCCGAGGGGGGGGGGGGGAGGGGGGGGGGGGGGACGCCCCGCCGGCCCCCGCCCCCCGCCAGGGCGCGGCAGGGGGCACGCCGGAGGACACGCGGGGAGGGGAGAAAAAACCATACGCCTGG
>NZ_JBVJWV010000023.1:0-77954 GCF_055602105.1 Streptomyces sp. NPDC037421 | reverse complement strand
GGGGCGCAAAAATTAGAGAGAAACAGAAAGAGAAGGCGAGCACCACTTTGGGCGAGGGCCCAACACGCCCCCGGGGGACGGAGGGGGTAGGGAGAAGGCCCGAGGGCGGCCACCCCGTACGGGGTGGCCGCCCTCAGGCCTTTCCAGGGCCCCGGAGGGGCCCGGCAGGGGCCCCGGAGGGCCCCCGCGGGGGGAAGATCAGACCAGGTCGCCGTTGGGCAGCTCGACCTTGGCGCCGAGCTCCTGGAGCTTCTCCATGAAGTTCTCGTAGCCGCGGTTGATCAGGTCGATGCCGTGGACGCGCGAGGTGCCCTCGGCCGCCAGCGCCGCGATCAGGTACGAGAACCCGCCGCGCAGGTCGGGGATGACCAGGTCGGCGCCCTGCAGCTTGGTCGGGCCGGAGACGACCGCCGAGTGCAGGAAGTTGCGCTGGCCGAAGCGGCAGGCGCTGCCGCCCAGGCACTCGCGGTACAGCTGGATGTGAGCACCCATCTGGTTGAGCGCCGAGGTGAAGCCCAGCCGGGACTCGTACACCGTCTCGTGCACGATCGACAGGCCCGTGGCCTGCGTCAGGGCGACGACCAGCGGCTGCTGCCAGTCGGTCTGGAAGCCGGGGTGCACGTCCGTCTCCAGCGCGATGGCCTTCAGCGGGCCGCCCGGGTGCCAGAAGCGGATGCCCTCGTCGTCGATCTCGAAGGCGCCGCCGACCTTCCGGTACGTGTTCAGGAAGGTCATCATCGAGCGCTGCTGGGCGCCGCGCACGTAGATGTTGCCGCCGGTCGCCAGGGCCGCGGAAGCCCACGAGGCGGCCTCCAGGCGGTCCGGGAGCGCCTTGTGGTTGTAGCCGCTCAGGCGGTCGACGCCGGTGATCCGGATGGTCCGGTCGGTGTCGACGGAGATGATCGCGCCCATCTTCTGCAGTACGCAGATGAGGTCCTCGATCTCCGGTTCGACGGCGGCGTTGCTGAGCTCGGTCACGCCCTCGGCCAGGACGGCCGTCAGCAGGACCTGCTCGGTCGAGCCGACCGAGGGGTAGGGCAGACGGATCTTGCACCCGCGGAGGCGCTGCGGGGCCTCCAGGTACTGGCCGCCTTCGCGCTTCTCGATGGTCGCGCCGAACTGGCGGAGCACGTCGAAGTGGAAGTCGATCGGCCGGCCGCCGATGTCGCAGCCGCCCAGGCCCGGGATGAAGGCGTGGCCGAGGCGGTGCAGCAGCGGGCCGCAGAAGAGGATCGGGATGCGGGAGGAGCCCGCGTGCGCGTCGATGTCGGCGACGTTCGCACTCTCGACGTAGGTCGGGTCGAGGATCAGCTCGCCCGGCTCTTCACCGGGGCGCACGGTCACGCCGTGCAGCTGGAGCAGACCGCGCACGACCCGCACGTCACGGATGTCGGGAACATTGCGCAGCCGGCTCGGCTCGCTGCCGAGCAGGGCGGCCACCATGGCCTTCGGCACGAGGTTCTTCGCACCGCGGACACGGATCTCGCCCTCGAGCGGGGTTCCGCCGTGGACAAGCAGGACATCGTTGCCGGTCATGGATCTCGCGTTCCGGAGTGGATGGGCAGGGGACCAGACGTAAGGGTAAGGGCCACCACCCCCATGTTTGTATGGGTGACGGGGCCGTAGGACTGTCATGAATACGGCACAGCACCCTCGGTGTCCGCCAGGTAGCGGAGTGTTGCGTTCCGGCGTGCGGGGCGGCGCGCGCTCCTCTCTGCCGCCGTGCGCCCTGAGCTGCGCTTGATCCGGTACCGCCGCCCGCTCCCCCCGAGGGGCGATTGTGCGAGATCATGTGCCCATGACCGAGGTGTCCTCCCTCACAGGGCGGCTGCTCGTGGCCACCCCCGCCCTCGCGGACCCGAATTTCGACCGCGCGGTGGTGCTGCTGCTCGACCACGACGAGCAGGGCTCGCTCGGCGTGGTCCTCAACCGGCCCACCCCCGTGGACGTCCGCGACATCCTGCTCCCCTGGGCCCCGCTGGCCGGCGATCCGGGGGTGGTGTTCCAAGGCGGCCCCGTCGCGCTGGACTCGGCCCTGGGGGTCGCCGTGATACCCGGCGACGAGGGCCCGCTCGGCTGGCGCCGGGTGCACGGGGCGATCGGCCTCGTCGACCTGGAGGCCCCGCCCGAACTGCTCGCCACCGCCCTGGGCGCCCTGCGCATCTTCGCCGGGTACTCCGGATGGGGCCCCGGCCAACTGGAGGCCGAGCTGGGCGACGGCGCCTGGTACGTCGTGGACTCCGAACCCGGCGACGTCTCCTACCCCGACCCCGAACGGCTGTGGCGGGCGGTGCTGCGCCGCCAGCGCAGCGAGCTCGCGATGGTCGCCACCTATCTGGACGACCCGTCGCTGAACTGAGCCCGGCGGGGTTCAGTACCCTGGTTTTATGAGCACTCTTGAGCCCGAGCGCGGGACTGGTACGGGGACCCTCGTAGAACCGACGCCGCAGGTGTCCCACGGCGACGGCGACCACGAGCGCTTCGCCCACTACGTCCAGAAGGACAAGATCATGGCGAGCGCGCTCGACGGCACCCCCGTCGTGGCGCTCTGCGGCAAGGTCTGGGTCCCGGGCCGCGACCCGAAGAAGTACCCCGTCTGCCCCATGTGCAAGGAGATCTACGAGTCCATGGGCGCCGGCGGCGACAAGGACAAGGGCGGCAAGGACTAGCGGCAAGGTCCTGACCTACGCCGCCGAAGGCCCCCGATGCGCGTGAGCGCGTCCGGGGGCCTTCGCCGTGTGCGCGGGGCGGGTTAGGGTCGGCGCGACGAGCGTCGCCCCGCGGGACGGGTGCTGTGCGGGACGCCGCGGGCCGGCTGCCGCCGCCTCCGCGGGGGCGACCGGCCGGCTGCCGCGGAGGGCTGACGCATGGACCTGATCCCGCTACCCGAGAGCGCCGTTCCCGACCCGCAGGGGCGCCGACACGCCTTCGGGCCCGAGCCCGTGCTCGAAGCCGGGCCCGGGACCGGCGGCGTCGCGCGCTGGCTGCGCCGGGAGGTGGGCGCCGCCACCGGATGGGCCCTGCCCGCGCCCGCCGCCGGCGCGCGGGGCGACGTACGGCTGCGGATCGAGGCCGGGGGAGCGGGCGGGCTCCGGCCCGAGGCGTACCGGCTCGACATCGGCGCCGACGGCGTGGAGCTGACCGGCGGGGACGCCGCGGGGCTGTTCTGGGGCGCCCAGACGCTGCGTCAGCTGCTCGGCCCCGACGCCTACCGGCGGGCGCCGCTGCGGCCCGGGCGGACCTGGAGCCTGCCGTACGCGGCCATCGCCGACAGCCCGCGCTTCGGATGGCGCGGGATGATGCTCGACACCGCCCGGCACTTCACGCCCAAGGACGGGGTGCTGCGCCACATCGACCTGCTCGCCGCCCACAAGCTGAACGTGCTCCACCTGCACCTGACGGACGACCAGGGCTGGCGGATCGAGATCCGGCGCCACCCCCGGCTCACCGAGGTGGGCGCCTGGCGGGCCCGCAGCCGGTGGGGCCACCGGGCCTCCCCGCTGTGGAACGAGACCCCGCACGGCGGCTTCTACACCCAGGACGACATCCGCGAGATCGTCGCGTATGCGGCCGAGCGGCACGTACGGGTCGTCCCCGAGATCGACGTGCCCGGGCACTCGCAGGCCGCCATCGCCGCCTATCCCCGGCTGGGCAACACGGACGTCGTGGACACCGCCGCGCTCGGCGTGTGGGACGACTGGGGCATCAGCGAGAACGTCCTCGCCCCGACCGAGGAGGTACTGCGCTTCTACGAAGGGGTCTTCGAGGAAGTGCTGGAGCTCTTCCCCGCCGAGGTCTCGCCGTTCGTCCACGTCGGCGGCGACGAGTGCCCCAAGGAGCAGTGGCGGGCCTCGCCGGCCGCGCAGGCGCGCGTCCGCGAGCTGGGCGTGGACGGGGAGGACGGGCTGCAGTCCTGGTTCATCCGGCACTTCGACGCCTGGCTCGCCGCCCGCGGCCGCCGGCTGATCGGCTGGGACGAGATCCTGGAGGGCGGCCTCGCCGACGGCGCCGCCGTCTCCTCCTGGCGCGGCTGCGCGGGCGGCGTCGCCGCCGCCGAGGCCGGGCACGACGTGGTGATGTGCCCCGAGCAGCAGGTGTACCTGGACCACCGTCAGGCGGACGGCCCCGACGAGCCGATGCCCATCGGGTACGTGCGCACCCTGGAGGACGTCTACCGCTTCGAGCCCGTGCCGCCGAAGCTGTCGCCGGAGGCCGCCGCGCACGTGCTGGGCGCCCAGGCCAACGTGTGGACCGAGGTGATGGAGAACCAGGCCCGCGTGGACTACCAGGTGTTCCCCCGGCTGGCGGCCTTCGCCGAGACGGTGTGGTCGCGGCTGCCGGAACCGGAATCCCGTGACTGGGCCGGGTTCGAGGCGCGCGCGAGCGCCCACCTGGCGCGCCTGGACGCCCTCGGGGTCGACTATCGGCCACCGGCCGGACCGTTGCCGTGGCAGCGGCGGCCGGGGGTCGTGGGACGCCCGGTCGACGGCGCGCCCCCGATCGTGTGACCCGGGGGCACGGGGGGCGCTCCGGCGCCGCCTGTCCGGAAGCGGAACTCTTCGGGAACCTTTGGAACTCTCGCTCAAAGAGGGCCGATCCGGGGAAAAACGGACGTTCGGGCGGAGGGTGGACGGCACCGCGTGCGGGTGCCGCCCGGCCCCGCCCGACCGCCCCGCCCCGGCCGTCCGCGGGCGGCGCCGGAGCGCGGGCCGGCCCCCGGTGCGCGGGCGACCCTCGCGCCGGGCGGTCCCGAAGATGTGCCAGAGTTGCCACGTCCCGGCGGTGAGCACGTACCGTACGGCGGACAGGCGTGAGCGCCGGGACCGGGACATCGGGAAGGGGCAGCCGGGTTGACCACGCACGCACCGCACACACCGCATTCGGCTCAGGGGCCGCACGCACCGCACTCGGCTCTTGAGCCGCAGGCGGAGCGGGCGCAGTCCGTGATGCTGCCGGCCTCGCTCGACGAGGCCGTCGCGGCACTCGCCGCCATGCCCGCGGCCGTGCCCGTGGCGGGCGGCACCGACCTCATGGCCGCCGTCAACGCCGGGCTGCTGCGCCCCGCCGCCCTGGTGGGCCTCGGCCGGATCAACGAGATCCGCGGCTGGCAGTACCAGGACGGGCACGCGCTGCTCGGCGCCGGACTGACGCACGCCCGGATGGGGCGGCCGGATTTCGCCGCTCTGATCCCGGCGCTGGCCGCCGCCGCCCGGGCCGCGGGCCCGCCGCAGATCCGCAACGCCGGCACCCTCGGCGGCAACATCGCCTCGGCCGCGCCGACCGGTGACGCCCTGCCGGTGCTGGCCGCGCTGGAGGCGGAGCTGGTGATCGTCGGCCCCGGCAGCCTCGGCGACACGGGGAGCTCGCAGCGCGAGATCCCCGTCTCCCACCTGCTGGCCGGCCGCGACATGCTGCGGCCGGGCGAACTGATCGGCTTCGTGCGGGTGCCGCTGCTGCACGCCCCGCAGGTGTTCCTGAAGGCCACGGGGCGTACGGGACCGGGGCGCGCGGTGGCGTCCGTGGGGCTCGTACTGGACCCCGCGCGCCGCGGTGTGCGGTGCGCGATCGGCGCGGTGGCCCCGATGCCGCTGCGGCCGCTGGAGGCCGAGCAGTGGGTGGCCTCGCTGATCGACTGGGACGGGGACCGCAGCCTGGCCCCCGAGGCGCTGGAGGCCTTCGGCGAGTACGTCGCGGCCGCCTGTGTGCCCGACCAGGGCGAGCAGGTGTCCTCGGCGGTACTGCACCTGCGGCGGACGGTGGCCGTGCTGGCGCGCAGGGCCCTGGGGAGGGCGCTGACCTCATGAGCGAGAACGAGAACGTGAGCGGAACGACGGGGAACGCGGGGCAGGCTGCCGGGGCCGGCAACGGCTGGGGCTGGGAGCCGGTTCCGCAGGGCGGCGAGTACGACAACGAGGCCACGGCCTTCGTGCAGCTGCCGCAGGAGATGCTGGACGCGCTCGACAGCGGGGAGCCGCTGGCGGCGCCCGGGCACGGCTTCGTGCCGCCGCCGATGATCGTGCCGCTCGGGTCGGGCAGTACGGACCCCTCCGCCACCGGCACCTGGACGATGCCGGTGCAGTGGCCGGACGCCGGCTCGGGGACGGCTCCCGGGGCGGGCGCGGGCCCGGCCGCCGAGGCGGCCGCCCGCGCGCCGATCCCGGCTTCGATCCCGCTCCCGGCATCGGTGGCGGCCGCCTTCGCGGCGGCGCCCGCGGGGGAGTCCGAGGCCGAGCCGCAGGGCGGCGGGCCGCACGCGGAGCCGGCCGCCGGCGGGCCGCACGGCACGCTGGGCGGCGGGCTGCACTTCGAGCCGACGGGTGCGCTGCACGCGGGCCCGTCGGGCGGTGCCCTGCACGCGGGCCCGTCGGGCGGGCTGCACGCCGACCCGCAGGGTGCGCTGCACGCGGAGGGGCACGGCGCCGCCCTGCACGCGGAGTCGCCCGGTGGCGGGCCGCACGGGACGCTGGGCGGCGGGCTGCACGTCGGCCCGCACACCGACCCCTACGCCGGCCCCCACGCGGATCCGGATCCCGGCGCGACCGCCGAGTGGCACTTCCCCGAGGCGGTGCACCGCCCGGAGGACGCGATGGCCACCGGGCAGTGGACGCTGCCCGGCGGCGCGGGCGATCCCGCCCTGGACGGCGGCTGGGGCCAGGGCGCCCCGGCGGTGCCGTCCGGCGGGGCCTCCGCCCCCTGGGCCCCGCCCGCGGCGCCCGAGGCGGCTCCCGGGGTGCTGCTGAGCTCCGGCGTGCTCCCGGGCGGCGCCGCCGGCGTGCCCGCGGGCTCCCCGGGACGCGGTCCGAGGGTGCTGGGCGGCCCCGGTGTGGGCACCCCGCTGCCCGAGGGCTACCTCCAGGCCGGGCCGGAGCCCGAGGCCGCGCCCGCGGCCGCCCCGGACATCGAGGCCTCCCACGGCCCGGCCGGGATGCCGGTCGAGGGCGAGCGGCCGCGTCCGGTGGAGGCCGACGGCGGCGCGGAGGGCGCCGAGACCGCCGGACACGGCTTCGCGGAGCCCCCGGCGGCGGCTCCGGCCGAAGCGGAGGCCGCGCCCGTGCCGGGTGACGGCGGTGCCGACAGCGGTGTGACGCCCCCGGCCGAGGGCGATACCGGGAGTTTCCCGGTGCAGGAGACCGCGTACGAAGAAGAGCGGGTCCCCGCCGTCGCCCAGCACGAGCATCCGGCGGCTTCCTACGTCCTGCGGGTCAACGGCGCCGACCGGCCCGTCACCGGGGCGTGGATCGGCGAGTCCCTGCTGTACGTGCTGCGCGAGCGCCTCGGCCTGGCCGGCGCCAAGGACGGCTGCTCGCAGGGCGAGTGCGGAGCCTGCGCGGTCCAGGTCGACGGGCGGCTCGTCGCCTCCTGCCTGGTCCCGGCGGCGACGGCGGCCGGCAGTGAGGTGCGCACCGTCGAGGGCCTCGCGAGCGGCGGGGAACTCTCCGACGTGCAGCAGGCGTTGTGCAGGTCGGGCGGGGTGCAGTGCGGGTTCTGCGTGCCCGGCATGGCCATGACCATCCATGACCTGCTGGAGGGCAACCACGCCCCCAGCGACCTGGAGACCCGCCAGGCGCTGTGCGGCAACCTCTGCCGCTGCTCGGGCTACAAGGGCGTCATCGAGGCGGTCCGCGAGGTCGTCGCCGAGCGCGAGGCGAGCGCGGCGGAGGCCGAGGCGCTCATCCCGCACCAGGCGCAGCCCGGCGAGGGCGGGATCCACCCGGCCCACCCGGCGGCCCACGGGACGGACGGGTTCGACCCCTTCGGCTCGAACCCGGGATCCGGCGTGTTCGACGGCGGCCAGTCCGGCTTCGACGGCCAGTCCGGCTTCGGCGGCCAGGCGGGCTTCACCGGCCAGGCGGGCCCGGACGGGACCGACGGCCGGGGCGGCCCGATCGGCCTCCCCGGACCCGACGGACACGGCGGCCTGAACGGACCCGACGGACACGGCGGCCTGCACGGACCCGACGGACCCGACGGACTCGGCGGCCTGAACGGATTCGGCGGGGACCAGCACAACGGAGGCATGGCGTGAGCGGGCAGGACGCGGCCACGGCGACGGCCGGAACCACCACGACCACCACCATGGCGACGGTGAGCCTCGGCACCGACGGCGACACCGAACAGCCGCGCCCCCTGCGCGGGATCGGCGTCTCCGTCCCCTCCACGGACGCCCGTGCCAAGGCCGAGGGCACCTTCCCCTACGCCGCCGACCTCTGGGCCGAGGGCCTGCTGTGGGCCGCCGTGCTGCGCTCGCCGCACGCCCACGCCCGCATCCGCTCCATCGACACCTCGGCCGCCGCGGAGATGCCCGGCGTACGCGCCGTCATCACCCACGCCGACGTCCCCGGCGCGACCACCCACGGCCGGCGCATCGCCGACCGGCCCGTCTTCGCCCACGACGTCGTACGCCACCACGGCGAGCCCATCGCCGCCGTGGCCGCCGACCACCCCGACACGGCACGCCTCGCCGCAGCCGCCATCATCGTCGAGTACGAACTCCTCGACGCCGTCACCGACCCCGAGCAGTCCTTCGGCGCGGCCCCGCTGCACCCGGACGGCAACCTGATCCGGCACATCCCGCTGCGCTACGGCGACCCCGAGGCGACCGGTGAGGTCGTCGTCGAGGGCCTGTACCGCATCGGCCGCCAGGACCCCGCGCCCATCGGCGCCGAGGCCGGCCTCGCCGTGCCCCGGCCCGACGGCGGCGTGGAGCTCTACACCGCCTCCACCGACCCGCACACCGACCGCGACCTCGCCGCCGCCTGCTTCGGGCTGGAGCCGGACCGGGTGCGGGTGGTCGTCACAGGGGTCCCCGGCGCGACCGCCGACCGCGAGGACGCCGCGTTCCAGCTGCCGCTCGGCCTCCTGGCCCTGCGTACGGGCTGCCCGGTGAAGCTGGCCGCCACCCGCGAGGAGTCCTTCCTCGGCCACTCCCACCGGCACCCGACCCTGTTGCGCTACCGTCACCACGCGGACGCCGAGGGTCGGCTCGTCAAGGTCGAGGCCCAGATCCTGATGGACGCCGGCGCCTACGCCGACGCCTCCGCCGAGTCCCTCGCGGCGGCCGTGGCCTTCGCCTGCGGCCCGTACGTCGTCCCGCACGCCTTCGTCGAGGGCTGGGCGGTCCGTACGAACAACCCGCCCTCCGGACACGTCCGCGGCGAGGGCGCCATGCAGGTCTGCGCCGCGTACGAGGGCCAGATGGACAAGCTCGCCGCCGCCCTCGGCATCGACGGCGCGGAGCTGCGCATGCGCAACGTCCTGGCCACCGGCGACCTGCTGCCCACCGGCCAGACCGTCACCTGCCCGGCCCCGGTGGCCGAACTCCTCCGCTCCGTCCGCGACTACCCGCTCCCCTCCCTCCCCAAGGACACCCCGGAGGAGGAGTGGCTGCTGCCCGGCGGCCCCGAGGGCGCGGGCGAACCGGGCGCGGTGCGGCGCGGCGTCGGCTACGGCGTGGGCATGGTCCACATGCTCGGCGCCGAGGGCGCGGACGAGGTCTCCACCGCCACCGTGAAGGTGGTCGGCGGCACCGCCACCGTCATCTGCGCGGCCGTGGACACCGGGCAGGGCTTCGCCACCCTCGCCCGCCAGATCGTCCAGGAGGTCCTCGGCATCGACGAGGTGACCTGCGCCCCCGTCGACACCGACCAGCCGCCGGCGGGCCCCGCGGCCCACGGCCGGCACACCTGGGTGTCGGGCGGGGCCGTCGAGCGGGCCGCGAAGATGGTCCGTACGCAGCTCCTCCAGCCGATGGCGCACAAGCTCGGCATGTCCACGGAGCTCCTCCAGATCCAGGACGGCCGGATCACGTCGTACGACGGCGCCTTCTCCATGACGGTCACGGAGGCCATAGAGGGCAAGGAGCTCTGGGCCACGGCCCAGTGCCGCCCCCACCCCACCGAACCGCTCGACGAGCACGGCCAGGGCGATGCCTTCGTGGGCCTGGCCTTCTGCGCGATCCGCGCGGTCGTCGACGTGGACATCGAACTCGGCTCGGTCCGGGTCGTGGAACTGGCCGTGGCCCAGGACGTCGGCCGCATCCTCAACCCGCGCCAGCTGGAAGCCCGCATCGAAGCGGGCGTCACCCAGGGTGTCGGCGCGGCCCTGACCGAAAACCTCCGCTCGGTCGCCGGCCTGGTCCGCCACCCCGACCTGACCGGCTACGCGCTGCCGACGTCCCTGGACGCCCCGGCGGTGCGCATCGTCCGGCTGGTCGAGGAGCGCGACGTCGTGGCCCCGTTCGGCGCGAAGGCGGCGAGCGCGGTCCCGGTGGTGACCACCCCGGCGGCGGTGGCCTCGGCGGTCCGCGCGGCGACGGGCCGCCCCGTGAACAGGATCCCGATCCGGCCATCGGCGGCGGTCGCGGCACCGGTGCCGGCGGTGCCCAACTCCTAGCCGTCTGCGGCCTGTCGGCGCCGATCGTTAGAGTGGCGCGAGCGGGTGCGAACGGGGACGGGAGCGGGGGAGGGCATCGTGGCGGTGGACAACGCCGGTCCGGGGCTGCTGGGGGTGAACGTCGCCGGCGGTCTCGCGGACGCGGTGATGGCCCAGGCGAAGGCCCTTGAGGTCGAGTACGAGTCGCTGACCGACTACAAGAACCGGGTCGACGCGCTGCTGAAGACCCTCGACGGCTCGGAGGCGGACGCCGGGAAGCTGGCCCACGGCACCCTGCCGGCGGGCACCCTGGGCTCCGGCTTCGCGGAGGCGGACGCCCTGTTCAAGGCGTACACGACGGTCCACGGCGAGCTGCAGAAGCTGTCCGCGGGCCTGGCGGGCCAGATCGAGGCGCTGGGCATCGCCATCCTGACGGCGGGCAAGGGCTACGGCGGCGTGGACGAGGAGACCCAGGCCCGCATGCGGGCCCTCATCAAGGACTCGAAGGACGCCTACGTGCGGGACCGTGACCCGCTGGCCCGCGAGGAACACGCAGCCCGGCAGCAGGGCAAGGGCACGATCTGATGGCGACGACGAACTTCGAGGGCTACTCGCACGAGCAGCTGCTCGCGATGATCGCGTCCGTCAACCCGGAGACGGTCAAGGCGCGGGCGACGCAGCTGGCGGAGGCGGCGGCCGCGATCAAGGAGATCGGCAGCAGCCTCAAGAAGCACCAGGTCAAGGGCTGGGAGGGCGAAGCCGCCCATGCCTTCCAGGACTGGGTCAGCCGTGCGGGCAGCGCGACGCTGCTGCTGGCCGACTACAGCGAGGCGGGCAGCAAGTGGATGACGCATGCCGCGCAGACGATGATCGAGGTGAAGGCCAACACCCCGAAGTACGACACGGCGGCGGCGGAGAACCTTGAGTCGGCCCGCAAGTACCACAACGACCCGGACGCGCAGCGGATGGGCCAGACCGCCCACTCGAAGCTGAGCACGGACCACCAGCACGCGGTGCAGCAGCTGACGAAGCTGGCGCAGTCGTACGAGCAGTCGTCGGCGCAGATGAACAAGGCGGAGGTCCCGACGTTTCCGCCGCCGCCGGGGGTTTTTGCGCCGCAAGGCATTGGCAGCGAAGAGCTTTCCCGCAGCCGCGAGGGTAGTGGTTCTGGCGGAGTTTCCGGCTCAGGAGGTGCTGCACAAGCTTGGTGGGGCGGTGGCGGCTCCACTAGCGGGTCCGGCTGGACAGAGGCTCACCCTTCGGCTGACATCGAGTTGCCTTCTGCCAGCGGGTCTCCTATGCCTGCTGTGCCGAGCCTCCCGGGTCGCAACGTTGAGGTGGACCTCGACCATGTTGCGACCCTTCCGGATAAGACGCTTCCGTCAACACCGGGCTTGCCTGCGGTACCCGGCCCCAATGCCCCGGTTGCTAGCTGGAATCCGCCCAATGCTCCTCTCCCTCCAGTGGTGCTTCCGCCCACAGGCGGACCGACGCCAGCCACTCGGCCTCCTGTTGGCATCGGAGGGAAGGGCGGCGGCATCCCGACTCCTCCGCCACGTGACAGCGGGATCGTCGGTGGCATGCCGATTTCCACCGGTGGCCCCAGCGCAGGTATCCCGCGGGGGACGGTCATCGGCGCGGAAGGCCCGCATGCGGGTGGCCTCCGTGGGGTGCCCGGCATGATGGGTGGCGGGTTCGGAGGTCCACATGGCGCCCCAGGGGGTCCGGCAACTGGCCGACGACTGGCCATGGAGCAGGGTGGTGTTGTCGGTGGCCGGCAGGCCTCGGCGGGTGGCCAGCCGTTTACCCAGGGCGGTTCGGGTCTGGTGCGTGGGGCGAGCGTTAGCCCCATGGGCCACGGCGCCGTAACTTCCCAATCTCCGAGCAGGAGGAGTGGAGGTCAGGGGGGCGACCGCCCCGACTATCTGGCCGAGGACGAAGAGACCTGGCAGGGCAACCGTCGCGTTGTACCACCGGTGATCGACTGAGTGGAACGGAAGTTGCACAGGATGCGTATGCGCAAGGCGACCTCGGCCCTACTAGGTGTACTTCTAGCCGGAGTCGCCACGACGCCGGCGCATGCGCAGACGATCCGAGAGCAGCAATGGCATCTCGATGCCATGAAGGTCAACGACATTTGGAAGCTCACCACGGGCAAAGGAGTCACTGTCGCTGTCATTGACAGTGGCGTTGAGCGGATTCCAGAGCTGGAGGGCCAGGTTGTTCCCGGCAAGGACTTTGCGGCAGGCCAAAAGGGGTACAAGGGGGATGAGCGCACCGACTATGACAAGCACGGAACCACTATGGCTGCGCTGATCGCCGGTTCAGGAAAGCACCCAAGCGGTGACGGGGCATTCGGGCTGGCTCCAGGGGCAAAGATTCTCCCGATTCGGGTGCCGCACGAGTACAACGCAACAAGCCCGTCATGGACTGCGGCGATTAGGTACGCGGCCGACTCAGAGGCCAAGATCATCAACATCTCCATGGCCACAGCCGAGGATGATCCTGAGCGTCTCAAGGCCGTGAAGTACGCCCTTTCCAAGGGAAAGCTGATCTTTGCCGGTGTCGGCAATGATGGCGATACGACGAATCCGGTCCTCTACCCCGCCGCGACTCCCGGCGTGGTGGGTGTCGGAGCCGTTGGCTCGGACGGTGCTGCGACCAAGGAGTCCCAACACGGGCAGCAGGTTGACTTGTCGGCACCTGGCATTGAGCTTGTTACGGCCTGCGCGCGTGAAACAGGGCTGTGTACGAGCAGCGGCACGAGCGACGCCACCGCCCTAACATCGGCCTCCGCCGCCCTCCTCTGGTCCGCCCACCCCACCTGGACCAACAACCAGATCCTCCGCGTCCTCCTCAACACCGCCGGCAAGCCCGTCGACGGCGTGGAGCGCAACGACTACATCGGCTACGGCGTCGTCCGGCCCCGCGTCGCCCTCCCCACCCCCGGGGACCCCGGTCCGGCGGACGTGTACCCGCTGCCCGATCTCGCCGCCGCGGCAGCCAACGGTTCTCCGGGTCCCTCGACCGGGGGAAAGATCACCCCGAGCCCCCCGCCGCAGGCCGGCGCTGCGGTAGACAAGGGCGACGGCGGCGGCAACCCGCCCTGGATCGCCCTCGGGCTGGGGGCCTGCGTCCTCATCGGCGGGGCCGTGGCCGCAGTCGTCGTACGCCGGAGCAGCCGCTGACCTGAACCGACCGGGGAGCACACGGGATGTCCTTCGAGCAGGAGTGGTCCGCCGCACGGGCCACCGCCGCCGCCAACATCTCCACCCGCCTCAACCAGGCGGCAGCCCCCGGCGGAGCCACCGGCGCCGACCTCGCCCTCGACCAGGATCACATCGGCGCCATCGGCGGCGAGGCGTACAAGCTGCACTCCCGCCTCCAGGCGGACGGCCGGCACGCCGCCGGCGCCTCCGCCGAGGCCGCCGGCGCGCTGTCGCGCGAGGGCTTCGGCAGCGGGGCCGCGCTCGCCAGGGCGAACACCCGCTGGGAATCCCAGGTCAAGACCCTCGTCGCCGCCTGCGCGCAGATCTCCAACGGGCTGGACTACTCGCTCTCCTCCCACCGCAGGGACGAGCAGTGCCTCTACGCGGAGTTCACCTCCTCCAAGCTCGACGCGTACCTCAAGTAGCCGGAGGGCCGCGCCGTGCTGACGTACGAGAACGTGCTGAACGCCCCGATCGACAAGCTCGCCACCGCCATCCGCGACTGGCAGGCCATGGCCGCCAAGCTGGAGGAACTGGCCGAGGCCGCCCGCAACGGCATGAAGGCCAAGTCCGACAAGGCCGAATGGAGCGGGGTCACCGCGGGTGTGGCGCGGCCGTTCGTGGACAAGACGGCCAAGGAGTTCGAGGACGCCGCCAAGGAGGCCAAGGGCATCCACCAGGCCCTCGTCCAGGGCCACGACACCTTCAGGTCCTCCCGCGACCGGCTCAGGAAGATCGCCGAGGAGGAGGCCCCCGCAGCGGGGTTCCGGGTCGACGGGAAGGGGAAGGTCGAGGCCTTGCCCCTGGTCACCGACGCCGACCGAGAGGCGGCGCGCCACGACCCCGACTACCAGGAGTCCCTCCGCGTCAACCGGCCGCTGTGGCAGGCGAAGGTGGATGCGGCCGTCGATGCGTGCGACGACGTGGACCGGTCCCTCGCCCGCCTCCTCAACGCCAACGTCGCCGACGACCACGACTTCACCGCCCCGAAGTACGCCGGCCTCACCGCCGAACAGGCCGGCCGCGCGACCGGCCTCGCCCGCAAGGGCCGCGACCTCTCGCACGCCGAGCTGGCGGAGCTGAACGAGCTGCTGGCCGACAACTCCAGGAAGCCGGAGTTCTCCACCGCCTTCTACGGGAACCTCGGGCCCAAGGGCGCGCTCCAGTTCTTCGGCACCATGGCGACCGACACCCACGAGTACGGCAGGCTCGACCAGCAGCGCCTGGCGGACGTCCAGGAGCTCCAGAAGAACCTGGGCCTCAACCTGGCCACCGCCACCCGCTCAACGGCCGAACCGCACCTGCCCGACAGCTACGCGCAGGAGCTGCGCAGGCTCGGCACCCAGCAGATCCCCCTCGGGCGGTTCGAGCAGAACCCGCCGTACGGGTACCAGCTGCTCGGCGGGATCATGCGCCACGGGAACTACGACCCCAGGTTCCTGGTCCCCATCGCCGAGCACGCGACGCAGATCCACGCCAAGGACCCGGACTTCTTCAACCGGGGCCGGCAGCTGAACGGCTACGGCAAGAACATGCTGAACCCCTCCGGGATCAACGGCGCCGGCTACGACCCGGTGGTCGGGTTCCTGGAGGCGATGGGCCACAGCCCGGCGGCCGCGGCCGAGTTCTTCGACCCGGAGCGGCGGCCCCTCCACGCCTACGACCGGGACGGCTCCGAGAAGTCCGGCGCTCCAGACTTGGGCAAGGACGCGACGGGGAGGCCGATCACCAACTACCTCGACTTCTTCGGCAACGCCAAGTACCACCACACCATCGATATGGAGGGCACGAACTTCGACGACCTGAACGAGGTCCGCAAGTACGTGCCCGACGCCCTCGGACACGCGCTGGAGGCGGCGACCCTCGGACATGCCTGGGACGATCCCGGGCCAGGGCTCGACCGGACCGAGACCGGGGCCCGGGTCATGGGGGCGGTAGCCGCGAAGTACGGCGGCGATGCCGGACTGCTCATGGACCAGGAGGTGCTCGCCGACAGCCTGGGTCACATGACCGCCGGGTACATCGACGACATCAACCAGGCACTCGACGAGAACGAGGGCGAGAGCGTGTTCGCACCCCGCGAGGGTGACGGACAGGCGCACCTGGCAATCGATCGCGGAACGGCACGTGACCTGCTGTCCGCCGTCGGGCAGCACCCCGACGCCTACGCCACGGTGACCACCGCCGAGCGGGTCTACTCGGCAGGCGTCCTGGAAGGCCAGGCGGCGCACGACGGCACGATCGACGAGGGCCGGGCCCGGTCGGTGATCCGCACGAGTGCCGAGGCGCAGGGCATCCTCGACGAATCCCGTGCGGAGCAGGTCCGAGGGGTCGGCGAGAAGAAGCACGCGGCGTACGAGAAGGCGCACGAGCGGAGCTCCCACTGGGTCGAGTTCGGCACCACCGCCGCCATTGCCGCAGGTGTGGCCTTCCTGCCCGCGACGGCCGCCGCGGCCGGAGCCGCGGCGGTCGTCGTCCCCCTGGCCGTGGACACCGGCAGCGGTGCCGTGGAGCAGGCCGCCTCGGGTGTCATCGGAGAGTGGTCCGACGAGACCAAGGAGAAGCACAAGGACAAGATCGATGGTGAGACGCACGACTCCAGCAAGGCGATGTTCCAGGCCGGTGAGCACAGCGCCGAGGCGCCCATGAGGCACTTCATGAAGCGTCACGACATCGATCCCAACGGCGATTTCGGCAATGACCTCATCGAGGCGGCGCGAGTCGGGTACGGCTCCGGAAACTCCATCGCGCGGCAGCAGGGCCACGAAGCGCAGACTGAGGACGCCACGTGAGCCCGGGACGCGTACGCGCGCCGAAGGCCGTCCAGGGCCTCTCGGCGCCGGACGGCCTTCGGTTCCGCGGAAGCCGTGACCGGAATCGAACCGGCGTAACTCGCTTTGCAGGCGAGTCCCTCAACCACTCGGGCACACGGCTGGGTGTGTGGTGACGAGTACGAACGTACGGGGGGCCGCGGGGCGGGGGGAAGGGCGGCGCGGGGGCTGCAATGTGACTGCCATGCCGCGTTCACAAGGGCTCGCGGACCTAGGTCGTGCGGCCGAGGCGGGATCGGTCGAAATGACAGGGGCGAGAGTGGGATGTGGACCTTACTCTGGGGCGATGAGCGCCCTTGAACCCCGGATAACCGAGACCGCCGCCGCCCCGCCGCCGCAGGGCGGCATTCTCGGGCCGGCGTACCGGACGCTCAGCGTCGGGATCATCTCCGTGATCTTCCTGATCGCCTTCGAGGCCACCGCCGTCGGGACCGCGATGCCCGTCGCCGCGCGGGAGCTGGACGGGATCGGGCTCTACGCCTTCGGGTTCTCCGCGTACTTCACCACCAGCCTCTTCGCCATGGTTCTGTCCGGCCAGTGGGCCGACCGGCAGGGGCCGCTGAGGCCGCTGACGGTGGGGATCGGGGCCTTCGCCGCCGGGCTGGTGTGTTCCGGGACCGCGCAGCTGATGGGGGTGTTCGTCCTCGGGCGGGCGGTGCAGGGGTTCGGGGGCGGGCTGGTGATCGTCGCCCTGTACGTGGTGATCAGCCGGGCCTACGAGGAGCGGCTGCGACCCGCGATCATGGCGGCCTTCGCCGCGAGCTGGGTGGTGCCGTCGATCGTCGGGCCGCTGGCCGCGGGGACGGTGACCGAGCACCTGGGCTGGCGGTGGGTGTTCCTCGGGATCCCGGTCCTGGTCGTGGTGCCGCTGCTGGTGGCCCTGCCGGCGATACGGAGGACCGCGTCCGGGCCGGTGGACCCCGCCTCGCCCGTCGCGTTCGACCGGAGGCGGATCCGGCTGGCCCTCGGGATCTCGCTGGGTGCCGGGCTGCTCCAGTACGCCGCCCAGGACCTGCGGTGGCTGTCGCTGCTGCCCGGCGTCGCGGGCGCGGCCCTGCTGGTGCCGGCGGTGCTGGGACTGCTGCCGCGCGGGACGTACCTGGCGCGGCGCGGGCTGCCGTCGGTGGTGCTGCTGCGCGGGGTGGCGGCGGGGTCGTTCATCGGCGCCGAGAGCTTCGTGCCGCTGATGCTGGTCACCCAGCGGGGGCTGAGCCCGACCCTGGCCGGGTTCTCGCTCGCGCTCGGCGGGGTGACGTGGGCCGCCGGTTCGTGGGTGCAGTCGCTGGGGCGTACGGCGCCGTACCGCGAGCGGCTCATGGTGCTCGGCATGGTGATGGTGGCCTTCGCCATCGCGGCGGCCCCGGCCGTGCTCGTGGAGTCCGTGCCCGTGTGGACCCTGGCCCTCGCCTGGGGGGTGGGCTGCCTCGGCATGGGGCTGGTGATCGGTTCGACGAGCGTGCTGCTGCTGAAGCTGTCCGCGCCGGAGGAGGCGGGCGCGAACTCCGCCGCGCTGCAGATCTCGGACGCCCTGGCGAACGTGGTGCTGCTGGCGGCCGGGGGCGCCGCGTTCGCCGCGCTGGGCGGGGGAGCGGTGGGCGAGGCACACGCGGCCGCCTCGGACGGGGCCGCCGCCTCGCACCCGGCGGCGTTCCTGGTGGTGTTCCTGCCGATGGCCTGCGTGGCCCTGGTGGGGGCGTGGGTGGCGACCCGGCTGGACCCGGTGCCGGAGAAGGCCGACCCCGCCGGGGCCTGAGCCGGCCCGGAGCCCCGAGCCCGCCCGGGCCCGGAAAAGGGTGTGGGCCGGCCCGCTCCCGCTGGTTACGCTCCGCTCGTGAACCCGAACGAGCTGACCCTGCGGATCTCCGACGCCGAGCGCGCCGAGCTGGCCGACCTCGCCGACGCGACCGCCGCCACCCCCGAGGCCCTGGCGCTGGAAGCCGTACGGGCGCTCCTGAGCCGGGAGCGCGTGCGCGTCGGGGCGGAGGCCGCGCGGCTGGCGGAGCGGCACGCCGGACTGCTGAAGCGGCTCGGGCGGTGAGCGCCGCCGCCCCGGTCCGGCACCTGACCCTCGCCGAGGTCCTGGACCTCGCCCGGCACGCCTGCCTGGCCCAGGACCAGCCCGTGGAGCTGCGCGCCCCCGGGCTGTTGGAGTCGGCGGTGCACCGGCCCCGGGCCCGCATGTTCGGGACCCCGGCCTACGAGGACCCGTACGAGCAGGCCGCGGCGCTGCTGCACGGCATCGCCGTGAACCACCCCCTCGTCGACGGGAACAAGCGCACGGCCTGGCTCGCCGCCGCGACCTTCCTCGCCGTGAACGGGATGGACCTCGCCGACGCCGACCAGGACCTCGCGTACGACCTGGTCGTCGACGTCGCGGCCGGCCGCGAGTCCGATCTCGCCTTGATCGCCGGGCGGTTGCGCTCACTGTGACGTGTGCACGGCGGACGGTGTGCGGGCGGATGTGACGCTCGCCGCACCCGCCGAGGTCACGGGCCTGTCCCTCCGCGAGGGGCGGGCCCGCGCCGGTAAGGTGGCCCGGTTGTCCTACGTACGACCACGTCGGCGAGGACGGCCACGACTGCCACGACCGCCGAGAGCAACGAACCGGAGACCGTGACTACTACCGCCTCCCACCACCTCTCACCCGCCTTCCCCGGCCGTGCCCCGTGGGGTACCGCCAGCAAGCTGCGAGCCTGGCAGCAGGGTGCGCTCGACAAGTACGTCCAGACCCAGCCGCGGGACTTCCTCGCGGTCGCCACCCCCGGCGCCGGCAAGACCACCTTCGCGCTCACCCTCGCCTCCTGGCTGCTGCACCACCACGTGGTCCAGCAGGTGACCGTGGTCGCGCCGACCGAGCACCTGAAGAAGCAGTGGGCCGAAGCGGCCGCCCGGATAGGCATCCGGCTCGACCCGGAGTATTCGGCCGGACCGCTGAGCAAGGACTACCACGGGGTCGCCGTCACCTACGCGGGCGTCGGCGTACGCCCGATGCTGCACCGCAACCGCTGCGAGCAGCGCAAGACCCTGGTGATCCTCGACGAGATCCACCACGCCGGCGACTCGAAGTCCTGGGGCGAGGCCTGCCTGGAGGCCTTCGACCCGGCGACCCGGCGCCTGGCCCTGACCGGTACGCCCTTCCGGTCCGACACCAACCCGATCCCCTTCGTCACGTACGAGGAGGGGAACGACGGGATCCGGCGGTCCTCCGCCGACTACACCTACGGCTACGGCAACGCCCTCGGCGACGGCGTCGTCCGGCCCGTGATCTTCCTGTCCTACAGCGGCAACATGCGCTGGCGCACCAAGGCCGGCGACGAGATCGAGGCCCGCCTCGGCGAGCCGATGACCAAGGACGCCATCTCGCAGGCCTGGCGCACGGCGCTGGACCCGCGCGGCGACTGGATGCCGAACGTGCTGCGCGCCGCCGACCAGCGCCTCACGGAGGTCAGGAAGGGCATCCCGGACGCCGGCGGGCTCGTCATCGCAGCCGATCAGGACGCGGCGCGCGCGTACGCGAAGCTGATCCGGGAGATCACCGGGACCAAGCCGACCGTCGTGCTCTCCGACGACACCGGCGCCTCGAAGAACATCGACACGTTCAGCGCGAACGACGACCGCTGGATGGTCGCGGTCCGCATGGTGTCCGAGGGCGTCGACGTACCGCGCCTCGCGGTGGGCGTGTACGCGACGACGATCTCGACCCCGCTGTTCTTCGCGCAGGCGGTCGGGCGCTTCGTGCGATCGCGCAGGCGCGGCGAGACGGCGTCCGTGTTCCTTCCGACGATCCCCTACCTCCTCGGCTTCGCGAACGAGATGGAGGTCGAGCGCGACCACGTCCTCGACCGGCCGAAGAAGGCGGGCGAGGACGACGACCCGTACGCCGAGTCCGAGAAGGAGATGGAGGAGGCGAACCGGCAGGAGGACGAGGACACCGGCGAGGACGAGCAGATGTCCTTCGAGGCCCTCGAATCCGACGCCGTCTTCGACCGGGTGCTGTACGACGGCGCCGAGTTCGGCATGCAGGCGCACCCGGGCAGCGAGGAGGAGCAGGACTACCTCGGCATCCCGGGGCTGCTGGAGCCGGACCAGGTGCAGCTGCTGCTGCAGAAGCGGCAGTCGCGGCAGATCGCGCACAGCCGCCGCAAGCCCGACTCCGAGGCGGACCTGCTGGAGCTGCCGGCCGACCGGCGGCCGGTGGTCTCGCACAAGGAGCTGCTGGAGCTGCGGAAGTCGCTGAACACGATGGTGGGCGCGTACGTCCACCAGAGCGGGAAGCCGCACGGGGTGATCCACACGGAGCTGCGCCGGGTGTGCGGCGGGCCGCCGAGCGCGGAGGCGACGGCGGGGCAGCTGAAGGAGCGGATCAAGAAGGTGCAGGAGTGGGCCACCCGGATGCGGTGAGCCGCTTCTGAGAACGCGGAACGGGGTCCGTGCGCAGGTGCGCACGGACCCCGTTCTCGTGGGGCCTTACCGCTTAGACGGTCTGGCGGCGACGCTTGCCGGTGCCGGCGACCAGGGCCGCACCCATGGCGAGCGCCACACCGCCGGCGCCGAGCGCCCAGCTGGTGGCGGCGTCGGTACCGGTCTCGGCGAGCTCGCCGCCGGTGTTGGTGCTGCCGCCGGTGTTGCCGGAGCCGGTGTTGGTGTCGACGATCGGCGTGGTGGTGCCGCCGCCGTTCGGCTTGGTGTTGTTGTTGCCGCCGGTGTTGCCGCCGGTGTTGCCACCGGTGTTGCCGCCGGTGTTGCCGCCCCCGGTGGAGCTCTTGACGATCTTCGACTCGACGACGGCCGTGTCGGAGAAGACGTCCTCGTCCACGTTGCTGCCGCCGGCACCGATGACGGCGATGTTGCCGGTCGGGGCGCCCGCGGCGAACTTGACGCGGAGCTGGAGGCTCAGCTTGCCGGCCGGGATCTGGATGTCGTCGGTCAGCAGCGCGATGACGGCGCCGTCCTGGCCTTCGAGGTCCACGTCGTGCCAGGCGCCCTGGTGGAAGATCTGGACCTTGACGTCCTTGGCCTGAAGCTTCTCGGCCTCGTCGGCGACGGCCAGGACGAGCACGTAGCTGTCCTGCGCCTTGCCCTTCGAGTTGTCGACCGAGTAGGTCAGGTTGGTCCAGTCGCCGCCCGCCTTGAAGGCGCTCGGGACACCGTTGATGCCGAGGACCGGACCGGTGGCGACCAGGTCCTCGTCCTCGTCCTCGACCTGCGGCGCGGGGGCCGGGGCCGGCTTGGCCGGGGTCTCGGCGGCGGGCTTGGCCGGGGCCGGCGCGGGGGCCGGCTTCTCCGCGGCGGGCTTCGCCGGGGTCTCGGCGGCGGGCGCGGCGTCGTCCTTCGGAGCCGCGTCGGGCGTCGTGACGGCCGGGGTCTGGGCCTCGTCCGCCATGGCGGGCGTGGCCATGAGGACCGTCGGACCGACGACAGCGGCGGCGGCCACGACGGCCATGCGCTTCAGCTTCACTGTTGCTTCTCTCCCCTTGGTATGCGTCCGGGGCACGTTGCGCCCCGCCCCCCCAACATCTTTTTGAACACGATCAGAGTAATGGCCGCGTAAACCGATTTTCGGCCACGGGACATTACGAATCGATACAGCCCCGTTCAGAAAAGGGCTTAAACCGGCAGTAGGCGCCCGGATTCTGGACGAGGCCTTTCGCTCAGCGGACTCGCTCGCTACTGTCCCCGCATCGAACGCCCCGTGGCAGCGCCGCCGCGGGAGCGCAGCCGGTGCCTTGGCCGCTACCGGCGGCCTCTCCGTGCGTCGCCGAGGGACCGGCAGCGCTGCACCGCGTGGGAGTCACCGCCGCCCACCTATACAGAGGGAGAGGCGTCGTGACCGCGGAAACCTCCCAGACGCTCGACCGGGGACTCAGAGTCCTCAAGCTGCTCGCCGACACCGACCACGGTCTGACCGTCACCGAGCTCTCCAACCGCCTCGGTGTCAACCGCACCGTGGTCTACCGCCTGCTCGCCACGCTGGAGCAGCACGCCCTGGTCCGCCGCGACCTCGGCGGCCGGGCCCGCGTCGGGCTCGGTGTGCTGCGCCTGGGCCGGCAGGTCCACCCGCTCGTGCGCGAGGCGGCCCTGCCCGCGCTGCGTTCCCTCGCCGAGGACATCGGGGCCACCGCGCACCTGACCCTCGTCGACGGCACCGAGGCCCTCGCCGTGGCCGTCGTGGAGCCCACCTGGACCGACTACCACGTCGCCTACCGGGCCGGCTTCCGCCACCCGCTGGACCGCGGCGCGGCCGGCCGGGCCATCCTGGCCGCCCGTCAGGGCTCGCTCATCGAGCCCGGCTACACCCTGACCCACGGCGAGCTGGAGGCGGGCGCCAGCGGCGCCGCCGCACCGCTCGTCGGCATCACCGGACTGGAGGGCAGCGTCGGCGTCGTGATGCTGGCCGACGCCGTGCCGGAGCGGGTCGGGCCCCGCGTGGTCGACGCCGCCCGCGAGGTCGCCGACGCCCTGCGCTGAGCGGCGCGGACGCGGACGGCGCGGGCCGGGCGGCCCGGTCGGTAGATTGGCCGGGTGCTCTCTCGCCTCACACGTCTGCCGCGTCCCGCCGCCCTGGCCGTCTGCGCCGCGCCCGTCCTCGGGCTGTTCGCCGTCGCGGCCCTCGCACCGCTGCCCTTCGTGGTGGCCGTGCCGGGCCCCACGGCCGACGTACTGGGCTCCGACCAGGGCAAGCCGGTGATCACCGTCACCGGCGCCCCGGTGCGGGACACCAAGGGCCAGCTCCGCATGACCACCATCCGGGCGACCGGGCCCTCCTCGACGATGAAGCTGTCCGAGCTGATCGGCCACTGGTTCAAGACCGACCAGGCGGTCATGCCCCGGGAGTCGGTGTATCCCTCGGGCGGGAGCGACAAGCAGATCGAGGAGCACAACCTGGAGGAAATGGCCCAGTCGCAGTCGGCCGCCGCGGCCGCCGCCCTCGGCTACCTCAAGAAGGACCCCAAGGACATCAAGGTCCAGCTCAACCTCGCCGACGTCGGCGGCCCGAGCGCCGGACTCCTCTTCACCCTCGGCATCGTCGACAAGATCGACGGCGACGGCAGCGGCGGCGAACTCACCGGCGGCCGCAGCATCGCCGGTACGGGCACCATCAGTGCCGACGGAACGGTCGGCGCCGTCGGCGGCGTGGGCCTGAAGACGCAGGCCGCGCGCCGCGACGGGGCGACCGTGTTCCTCGTACCGAAGGCGGAGTGCTCGGACGCGAAGTCCGAGCTCCCCGAAGGGCTCCAGCTGATCCCCGTCACTTCGCTGACGGACGCGGTGAACTCCCTGCGGGCGCTGAACCGGAGTGAGAACGTTCCGTCCTGCTGACGGAGGTCTTCCTGTCGAGGCCGCGCCAGGACGGGAACACCAGCGGGGTCAGCGTCGCCAGCAGGTAGACGCCGGCGAAGGCCAGGAGGGCCGGGGTCACGCCGAAGCCGTCGACCAGCAGGCCCGCCGCGAGGCCGCCCATCGGCATGGCCAGCTCGCCGCCCGCCATGCTCACGCTGGAGACCCGGCTGCGCAGCTCCTCCGGCACCAGCTCGGAGATGACGGTGGTCAGGATCGGGTTGAGCACGCCCGCGCCCAGGCCGGCCAGGGCCATGGTCACCGCGAGGGGCAGCGGGGTGTCGGTGACGGCGGCGACCACGTAGCGGGTTGCCCCCGAGGCGAGGAAGGCGCCCGCGAAGACCGCCCGGCGGGGGAAGCGCTCGCCCCAGGCCCCGTAGAGCAGGGCCCCGAGCAGTGCGAAGCCGCCGAAGAGGGAGACCATCAGGCCGAGGGTGGTGGCGCCGCCGAGGTCCTCGCGGCCGTGGACCGGGAGGAGCACGGAGGACCAGCCCTGGTCCAGGCCGTTGGTCACCATCACCATGAGGGTGATGCCCAGCAGGAGCCGTGAGCGGGTCAGGAACCGCCAGCCTTCGGCCAGTTCGGTGCGGTACGCGGCGAACGAGGGCTTCTCCGTGGCGCGTTGGGGTTCCGCGGCCGGGACCCCGCGCAGGAAGGCGGAGACCAGGAGGGCGGACGCGGCGAAGGTGGCCGCGTCCATGAGGAGCACGGTCTCGGCGCCGAGGACCGTGACGAGTACGCCCGCCACCGCGGCGCCGATCATCCGGGCGCCGCGCGAGACGGCGTCGTAGAGGCTGGCCGCCCGGGCGACGGTGGTGCCGGCGTGCTCGGCGAGGCTGGGCAGCAGGACGTAGCGGGCGGTCAGGCCCGGGGTGTGCACGAGGCCGCTGACGGCCATCAGCGCGCACAGCAGCCAGAAGTCCAGGAGCCCCGCGTAGTGGAGGAGGGGGATCGCCCCGACCGACACGGCGCAGATCGCGTCGGAGGCCGCGGAGACCCGGCGGCGGCCGATCCGGTCGATGACCGGGCCGCCGATCAGGGCGGCGACGACGACCGGGAGGGTGGCGCAGAAGGCGACGACCCCGGCCCGGCCGGCGCTTCCCGTGGTCTGGAGCACGAACCACGGGACGCCGATCAGGGTGAGCGAACTGCCCGCGATGGAAATCGTGTTGGCGGCCAGGACCGCCGCGAAGGGGCGCCGGCTCATGCGGCGTGGTGCCGCACGCGGGCGTGGGCGGGGGCCGGCCGTATCAGGCGGGTGCCGACGGTGACCAGGGCCTCGCCCAGCCGGTTGCGCAGGGAGGGCAGGGAGGGCAGGGCGGGGGAGCCGGCGGGGGCGGCCTCCCGGGCCAGGTGCCGGGCGGCGGCCTCGGCGGCCAGCTCGATGGTGCGGGCGGCGTGTATCTGGGCGTGCTGGAAGGCGTGCATGGCAGAACTCCTTCTGGAAGTACGCGGGATGGGGCCGTTACGAGTGGTTGCGGCGCGGGAAGGCGTGCGTGTGGAGGCGGACCGTCTGCGCGCCCTCGGCCTCGGGCAGGTCGCGGTAGCTGTTGACCAGCTCGTGCATCTTGTGGATCAGCTCGTGGCTCTGGGCGGGCGTCAGGGACAGGGTGAAGTCGCTGAGGTCCGACGAAGCGCGCCACTCCTTGGGCCAGTTGTGGGCTTCGCCGAGCCAGGAGGTGATCTCCTGGGCGTGGATCGTCGCGATCTCGTGGAGGAAGGTGTCGGCGGCGCCGCGCGTCTCCGGGTCGCCGTCGTCGTACATCAGGGACTCGTCGAAGGCCGTGCCCTCGTGGGCCGCCCGCCACCAGCGCTCGCGGCCCTTGCCGTACCCGGGAGCGTCCTCGACGAAGCCGTGCACGGCGAGCTGGCGCAGGTGGTAGCTGGTCGAGCCGCTGGACTCGCCGAGCCGCTCCGCCAGCTGGGAGGCCGTGGCCGGGCCGCTCATGCGCAGGGCGCGCAGCAGCTGTATGCGCAGGGGGTGGGCGAGGCCCCGCAGGGAGCGGGAGTCCAGCGTCCGGACCTTGGGCTGGCGCGGCTGCTCCTGAGGGGCTTCGGCGTTCTTTTCGGGCATGCCTCAACCGTAGAGTTGCAAAGGTTTCTCTGCAAGGGTTTCTTTGCAACGTTTTCTTTGGAACTCCGGGGCCGGGGGGAGGGCGGGCTCAGCTGTCCGCGGCCGCCTGTTCCACCAGCGGGATGATCCGCAGCGGTACCGGGTTCTCCATGACGATCGCCGTCGACGCCCGCACGATCCCCTCGAAGCCGACCACCCGGTCGATGACCCGCTGGAGGTCGGCGTTCGACCGCGCCACGAGCCGGCACAGCATGTCCCCGTGCCCCGTGGTCGTGTGCAGCTCCAGCACCTCCGGGACGCCCGAGAGGTGGGCCCGTACGTCCGCCCCCTGCCCCTGCTTGATCTCCAGGGTGGCGAAGGCCGTCACCGGATACCCCAGCGCCGTCGGGTCCACCTGCGGGCCGAAGCCGCGGATGACCCCGCTGGACTGGAGCCGGTCCAGGCGCGCCTGCACCGTGCCGCGGGCCACCCCGAGCCGGCGCGAGGCCTCCAGGACCCCGATCCGGGGCTCGCGCGCCAGCAGGACGATGAGGCGGCCGTCGAGTTCGTCGATGCCCATGGAAGCCTTCCCCGGATCGGCTGGTCATACTGCACAGATCTCTCAGCCATGCTCGGCCTTCGCTGGGCGTTCTGTACAGCGGAAATGGAAACTATTGCGCAGCTTGTGGAAGCGCGGGAATCTGCGCTCATGACTGAGACCCTGGACACCACCCCGCAGACCGCGCGTGAGGCAGACCCCTTCCCGGTGAAGGGCATGGACGCGGTCGTCTTCGCCGTCGGCAACGCCAAGCAGGCCGCGCACTACTACTCGACCGCCTTCGGCATGAAGCTCGTGGCCTACTCCGGACCGGAGAACGGCAGCCGCGAGACCGCCAGCTACGTCCTGACCAACGGCTCCGCGCGGTTCGTCCTGACCTCGGTCATCAAGGCGACCACCGACCACGGCCGCTTCCTGGCCGAGCACGTCGCCGAGCACGGCGACGGCGTCATCGACCTCGCCATCGAGGTCCCGGACGTCCGCGCCGCCTACGCGTACGCCGTCGAGCAGGGCGCGCGCGGCCTGGACGAGCCGTACGAGGTCAAGGACGAGAACGGCACCGTCGTGCTCGCCGCCATCGCCACCTACGGCCAGACCCGCCACACCCTGGTCGAGCGCGTCGACTACACC
This sequence comes from Streptomyces sp. NPDC037421, assembly GCF_055602105.1. Lineage (NCBI taxonomy): Bacteria > Bacillati > Actinomycetota > Actinomycetes > Kitasatosporales > Streptomycetaceae > Streptomyces > Streptomyces sp. NPDC037421. Next base: position 50,963 of record NZ_JBVJWV010000023.1, on the reverse strand, counting down.
GGCCCCTACCTGCCCGGCTACACGGCCGTCGAGCCGATGGTGGCCCCGCCGGCCAAGCGGACCTTCCAGGCGATCGACCACTGCGTCGGCAACGTCGAGCTGGGCCGCATGAACGAGTGGGTCGCGTTCTACAACAAGGTCATGGGCTTCACGAACATGAAGGAGTTCGTGGGCGACGACATCGCGACCGAGTACTCGGCGCTGATGTCGAAGGTCGTCGCGGACGGCACCAAGAAGGTGAAGTTCCCGATCAACGAGCCGGCGATCGCGAAGAAGAAGTCGCAGATCGACGAGTACCTGGAGTTCTACAACGGCCCGGGCGTCCAGCACATCGCGCTGGCCTCGAACGACATCGTCGCGACCGTGCGCACGATGCGGGCCGCGGGCGTGGAGTTCCTGTCCGTGCCGGACGCCTACTACGACACCCTCGGCGAGTGGGTCGGCGACACGCGCGTGCCGATCGACGAGCTGCGCGAGCTGAAGATCCTCGCGGACCGGGACGAGGACGGCTACCTGCTGCAGATCTTCACCAAGCCGGTGCAGGACCGTCCGACGGTGTTCTTCGAGATCATCGAGCGGCACGGGTCGATGGGCTTCGGCAAGGGCAACTTCAAGGCGCTGTTCGAGGCGATCGAGCGGGAGCAGGAGAAGCGGGGCAACCTGTAGCCCGCCTGGCTTCGGGCCCGGTGCGGCTCCGCCGGTCGCCTCCGGCGGGGCCGCCGCCGCCCTGGCCGGGCGCGGTAGCGCCGTGTCCGTGGCCGCGCCCGGCGACTGAGGGCGAGAACGGTTGAAGGGCGGGGTAGGGGCCCGGCCCCGCGCAGCGGGCCGGGCTACGTCCCGGCGGAGGGGGACTTCGGCTTCGGGGCCGCCGCGGGCTTCGGCTTCTGCGCCGCAGGCCTCGGCTTCGGGAGTTCCGGCGCCACCCACGGAGTGCGGGGCTGCATGTTCTCCGGTCCGCCCGCGGGGGGCTGGCCGATCGACGCCAGGGCCTGCTTCGCCAGCGGGCCCCGGACCGGGGAGAACACCGGGTTCGTGCGCAGCGCCGTCTGCAGGCTCCGGCGGGCCGCCGCCTCGTCGCCCAGCCCGCGCTCGATCACCGCCCGGTGGTAGGAGAAGTCGGCGTTCCGCAGCCCGAGATCCGTCGCCTTCTTCGCGTACTCCAGCGCCTGCGCGTCCTCACCGCCCTTGTGCAGCGCCCACCCCAGCGCGTCGGCCACCTGCACGCTCTTGTGCCGCGTCCACTCCGCCGACAGGCGGCGTACCGCCTGTGCCGGATCGCCGTGGTCCGCCTCGTACAGGCCGAGGACGACCTCCTCGTTGACCCCGTTCGCGCCGCCCGCCGCCGCCAGTACGGCGAGGGAGCGGTACTGCGCCCGGGCCTCCTCCGGCCGCTCCAGCGAGTCCAGCAGCTCGCCCAGCTCCAGAGCCAGCCGCGGCACCGGGGTACGGCCCAGCGCCAGCCGGTAGTCCCGCACGGCCTCCCCGCCCCGCCCCAGCGCGGCCAGCGCCCTGGCCCGGCCGCCCAGCGCCTCGCCCTGCGCCGGGTCGGTGCGCAGCGCGGCCTCGTGCTGGCGCAGCGCCTCGGCCGGGTCACCGCGCTCCCACGCCAGCTCCCCGAGCCGGAACAGCACGTAGGCCTTCTCCGCCGGGGACTTCGCCTCCCCGCCCGCCGCCTCCAGCGCCACCACCGCGTCCTCGCGCCAGCCCCGGTCGCGGTACACCTGGGCCGCCCTCAGGTGCGCGGCCAGGCCCGGCCTGAGCTCCATCAGCCGGTCCATCGCCCGCTGCGCGGCCTTGTAGTCGCCGAGGCCCGTGTACGCGTCCACGAGGACCGGGTACGCCGTCCAGCGCCGCGGCGCCTGCGCCCGCACCAGCTCGCCCCACTTCCGCGCCGTCGCGAAGTCGCGCCGGGCACCGGCCAGCGCGCCCATGCCCGTCATCGCGTCGAAGTTGCCCTTCTCGGCGGGGCGGACCTCCAGCGACCGCTTCAGCGCCTTCTCCGCCTTCGGGTACCAGGCGGAATCGGCCGTCCGCCGGGCCTGTTCCAGGTACGCCGAGCCGAGCACCGCCCACGAAGCGTCGTCGTCGGCGTGCGTGGCGACCCACTTCTCCCGGTCGGCCACCAGCGCCGTCAGGTCCACCGCCGCCGCGGGGGCGCCCATGCCCACCGCCGACGCGGCCCGTTCGCTCGGCCCCGGCGGGCGCGCGTCGTCGCCGGTACGGGCCGGGCGGATCAGCAGGGCCCCGGCGATCAGGACCACCGCGACCGCGGCCGCCACGACCGTCTTGCGTCCGGTGAAGGTCACGGGCGGCGCGGGCTGCTGGGATTGCTCGTCGAAACCGTGCATGCGCTCACTGTGCGTCAATATGAAGAGCCCGCCGAGGTGTCCGAAGCCGGTCGCGGCCGTGTTCACACCGATGGCCCCGGCTGTCACGGTGGCCCCATGACTGACGATCTCATCGTGCGACTCGGCGAAGGACTCCCGTCCGAGGCACTGCTGACCGACCCTCAGGTCACCGCCTCCTACGCCCGCGACACGGCCGGCTTCTGCGCCGCCGGCACCCCGGCCGCCGTCGTCCTGCCGCGGACGGTGGAGCAGGTGCGGCACGTCATGCGCACCGCCACCGCCCTACGGGTCCCCGTGGTCCCGCAGGGCGCCCGTACGGGCCTCTCCGGGGCCGCCAACGCCTCCGAGGGCTGCATCGTGCTGTCCCTCGTCAAGATGGACCGGATCCTGGAGATATCCACCGTCGACCGGATCGCCGTCGTCGAGCCGGGCGTGGTCAACGCGGTCCTCTCCCGGGCCGTCGCCGAACGGGGCCTCCACTACCCCCCCGACCCCTCCAGCTGGGAGCAGTGCACCATCGGCGGCAACATCGGCACCGCGTCCGGCGGGCTGTGCTGCGTGAAGTACGGGGTCACCGCCGAGTACGTGCTCGGGCTGGACGTGGTCCTGGCCGACGGGCGGCTGCTGCGCACGGGGCGGCGTACCGCCAAGGGCGTCGCCGGGTACGACCTGACGCGGCTGTTCGTCGGCTCCGAGGGCACGCTCGGGGTGGTGGTCGGGGCCGTCCTCGCGCTGCGGCCGGCGCCGCCCCGGCAGCTGGCGCTCGCCGCCGAGTTCCCCTCGGTCGCGGCCGCCTGCGAGGCCGTGTGCGCCGTCATGGAGGCGGGCCTGACGCCCTCGCTGCTGGAACTGATGGACCGTACGACCGTCCGCGCCGTCAACGCCCTCGGGAAGATGGGCCTGCCCGAGAGCACGGAGGCGCTGCTGCTGGCCGCCTTCGACACCCCGGACGCGCCCGCCGATCTGGAGGCCGTCGGCAGGCTCTGCGCCGCCGCCGGGGCGGGCGCCGTCGTACCCGCCGAGGACGAGGCGGAGTCGGAACTGCTGCTCCGGGCCCGCCGGATGTCCCTCACCGCCCTGGAGGCGCTCCGGCCGGCGACGATGATCGACGACGTGTGCGTGCCGCGGTCGCGGCTCGCCGAGATGCTGGACGGGACGGCCGCCATCGCCGGGGCGTACGACCTCCTCATCGGCGTCTGCGCGCACGCCGGCGACGGCAACACCCACCCGGTGGTCTGCTTCGACCCCGCCGACGAGGACGAGACGCGGCGGGCCCGCGAGTCCTTCGACGAGATCATGGCCCTGGGGCTGTCCCTGGGCGGGACGATCACCGGGGAGCACGGGGTGGGGGTGCTGAAGAAGGAGTGGCTGGCCCGTGAACTCGGCCCGGTCGGGCTGGAGATGCAGCGAACCGTCAAGCAGGCCTTCGACCCGCTCGGGCTGCTGAACCCCGGCAAGCTCTTCTGAGGTCCCGGTCCCGCCGTACGGGTCGCCGGTCCCGGTCACAGGTCACCGTCCGCGGACTCGTCCGAGGGCCACGGGTCGCGCAGCCACAGCTCGTCGGCGGGGGTGGGGGTGAGCAGTGCGGCCAGGGCGTCGTCCAGGCCGAGCCGCTCCGCCTCCGTGCCCGGCGGGACCACGCGCAGGGTGCGCTCCAGCCAGGCCGACACCGAGCCGGCCGGGGCCTCCAGGAGGGCGTCACCGTCGGGGGAGTTCAGTGCCATGCACAGGACGGACTGGCTGTCGATCTTCGTGGGCCAGATCCGGACGTCTCCGTGGCCGCACGGGCGGAACACCCCCTCGACGAGCAGCTCGCGGGCGAAGGTCCAGTTGACCGGGGTGCTGGAGCCGGTGTGGAAGGTGACGTGGACGGCGTAGGGGTCGTCGGTCAGGTACAGCAGCTTCGCGGGGACGGGGATGCTGCGCTCGGGGGACAGGACCAGCTTCAGTTCGAGTTCGCGCTCGATGACGGGGTGGTGCATCGCGGCCTCACTTCGGTGCGTTCGTCTGCGGACGCGGGGCGGTTCTCGCCCCGCACTGGGAGAGAGCCCCCTCGTGCCCGGGTATGACGCGGGTTTCCGCACCGAATGTCAGGTTGGCCGAAACCTGTCGGGTGACCGGAATCCGTCGGCTGGGGTGGGGGCGGGGCGAGGTTCGCCCGAACGCTTGGAATCTCCCGTTACCGGACCTGCCGGGCGGGGGTTCTTGGCTATGGTCCTCCCCTTGGGTCCTCCCCTGCACAAGCCTCAAGCCACGATCGGAGTTGGGGACATTGACGGCCTCCCCTGGTGACGGAGAGCACGCGGCCCGCGAGGGCTACTACCCCGACCCGTCCATCCCCGGGTACGTCCGGTACTGGAACGGCGCGTCCTGGGTTCCGGGTACGAGCCGTCCTGCCGTTCCCGCCGCCGTTCGGGTGGAGGAGACGGGGCCGGTCTTCCTGGACGAGACATCGATGACGGAGGCCCTGCGGGACCCGGGCCCGACGCCGCAGCCCCCGGCCGGCTGGGGGTCCGCCGGCCACGGCGGTGCCGGGGCGGGCCGGGCCCGGGACTCCGCCCCGGGCCCCGCGTGGGGCTCCGGCCCGCGGGCGGCCGACGGACCGGAGCCGGACCACGCCCCGGCCCGGGACTGGGGTTCCGGGGCGGACGCGGGTGGCGGCCCGGGCGGCGGCGGGCCCGGTGCCGGGGAGGGGCGGGGGCAGGGCGGGTGGCAGGTCGATCCCGTGCACCAGGCCGGCTTCGGCGGGCCCCGCGACGCGCGGGTCTCCTGGGGCGACCCGGCGGAGTCCGAGCCCGCCCGGCCCGCCGGGATCTCCCTGGCCCGGCCCGCTGCCGCTGCCGCAGGCACCGCGCAGCGGCTCCCGGCGCAGGCCGCCGCCGAGAGCGTCGGGATCCTGTCGGCCCGCCCGCCGGCCTGGCCCGACGCCCCGGGTGCCGGCGCGTCGGGCCTCACCTCCAGCTGGCCGGAGGCCGCCCCGGAAGCCCCGCCGCAGCGCTCGCAGCCGCAGCCGCAGCCGGCGACGGTGCGCCGGACCCCCGAGCCGGTACGGGCCCCCGAGCCGGTACGGGCCCCCGAGCCGGTACGGGCCCCCGAGCCGGAGCGCCGGGCCCCCGAGCCGGTGTGCGCCCCCGAGCCGGAGCGCCGCGCCCCCCGGGCGCACGAGGGACCCGCGCCCTCGCGGTCCCGCGCGGCCGCTCCCGTACCCCGGCCGGAGGCACCGGCACCCGAGCCCCCGCAGTCCCGCGCGGCATCCCCCGTCCCCCCGCCGGAGGCACAGGCGCCGGCGGCCGCCCGGGAGGACGGCCGGGCCGTCTTCGAGCGGATGGCGGAGCGGGCCGTGCGGCCCGCCGGGCTGGGGCGGCGGGGGGTGGCACGGGTGCTGGACTCCCTCGTGCTCGCCGCCGTCGCCGCGGCCGTCGCGGTGCCCGTCGTACCCCGGGTGACGGCCCATCTGGAGGCGAAGGTCGACGCCGCCCGGGCGAGCGGGCGCACCACCACCGTGTACCTGCTCGACGCCACCACCGCCGGGCACCTGGGTGTCGTACTCGGTGCCGTGCTGCTCTTCGGCGTCCTCTACGAGGCCCTGCCCACCGCCCGTTGGGGCCGCACGCCGGGCAAGAAGCTGCTCGGTGTGCGCGTGCTGTCCACCGCCACCCTGCGCCCGCCCACCTTCGGGGCGGCCCTGCGCCGCTGGCTCGTGTACGCCTTCCTGGGGCTGCCGGGCAGCTTGTGGTGCCTGGTGGACCGCCCCCGCAGGCGGGCCTGGCACGACCGGGCGGCCGGGACGTTCGTGACGCGCTGACCGGGCCGGTGCCCGACCGTGCCCCGGACGGACGCGGCCGCGTTGCGGGGCGGGCGGAGCCGGGTTCGACTCGGGCCATGAGCACCGACCAGCCGCCGCCGGGCGACCGGCCCGAGGACGACCCGTTCCTCAAGAAGCCCCAGGAGCCGACGCCTCCGTCGGGCGGTTCGCCGTACGGCTCGCCGCCGCCCGGTGGCGGCGGCTACCCCCCGCCCCCGCCCCCACCCCCCGGCGGCGGCGGGGGATACCCGCCTCCGCCTCCGCCCCCGCCCCCGTACGGCGGCGGGCCCGGGGACCCGTACGGCGGCGGTGGCGGTTACGGCATGCCCGATCCGCTCGCCGGGATGCCCCCGCTCGCCGACTTCGGCAAGCGGCTCGTCGCTCGCGTGATCGACACGCTGATCGTCGGCGTACCGCTGTTCCTCATCCAACTGCCCTTCGGCACCCGGCGGTACGCCGTGGACACCGACAAGGGCGAGGACGTCACCGAGGTCATCACGAAGTCGTACGGCGGCACGGGCCTGCTGTGGACGCTGATCGCGATCGTCGCGTACGTCGGCTACGACTGGTGGTTCACGCACAAGAACGGCCAGACCGTCGGCAAGAAGGCCATGGGTCTGCGCGTCGCGATGCTCAACGACGGCAGCGTGCCGCCGTCCGGCGCCGCGCTCGGCCGCGGCGCCGTGCTCTGGGTGCCGACGCTGGTGTGCTGCTTCTGCCTGTGGCCGCTCGCGCTGATCGTGTCGATGCTCGTCGACAAGCCGTACCGGCAGGGGCTCCACGACAAGGTGGCCAAGACGGTGGTGGTCACCTCGACCTGAGCCGAAGTCCTACGAGGGCACGCGCGGGCGGCCGACCCCGGTGGGGGGGCGGCCGCCCGCGCCGGTGTCCGGTCAGTGGTGGACGGGGTGGTCCGCGGAGGCCGTCCGGGGCCCGGGCACCCGGGAGCCGCCCGCCCCCGCCGCCGGCCCGCCCCGCGCGGCGGAACCCCCGGCGGACCCCCCGCCGGAACCCCCGGCGGGCTCGCCCGCAGCCGCCTGCGCACCGCCCCGCCGCGCCGCGTGCCGGCCCCGCCGCCGCGGGATCGGCACGGTGAGCGCGACCAGCAGCCCGAGGGCGAGCGCGGCGGCGGAGATGACCGCGACTCCGATCCCGGTGCTCGTCTGCGAGAGCAGCAGCATGGCGATCGTCGACACGACGACGGTGGCGGAGCCGTAGGCGAGCTGTGCGGCAGTCGGACGCGGCATGGCGTTTTCCGTCCTCAAGGCGTGGAGGGGGGAGTCGCATCGACAGTTCGCGCACGCGTCAAGTGACTCCCGTAGGGGATGCCCGGACGGAGCAACAGGTAAGCGTGACCTTACCCACGGTGTCGGGGCACGGAGGGGCGCACGACGTCGCACGCCCGGTCGCGGGACCCGGCAACCGGAGGCGTTCGCCCCGGATGGGACCGTATGGCGACGGAACGTCCGAATAGCGGAACTCGCTGACCGCATAGTGCAGTTGTAAGGAAGAAGTCAAGGTCTGTCTTTTCTTTAGACTCTCCGGTCAAATGTCGTCACTTGAGACGCGCGCCGCGCGGAACCCCCCACTCCTACGGAGATGTTCCGACCTACGTCGCGGCCGCGGGAGGGGAACGACATCAAGTGACCGGAAACTCCACCAGGCGTCGCGCGCTGCGCGCCGCCGCCGTCGGCGTGACCTTGGCCGCGACCGCGGCCACCGGCGCCTTCTTCACCACGGCCCAGGCCACCACCGCTTGGGGCGACGCCCCGGCCGCGGACAAGCAGGACCCGAGCTCCCCCGCGAAGGAGCAGGTCCAGCACAACCTCGAAACCCCGTTCAGCAAGCAGAACGCGCAGGCGCGCGAGGCCGCCCTTGACCAGGTGCTGGCGGGCAAGAAGAACGTCGAGCAGCGCGGCGCCTCGAAGGTCGTCAAGCTCGACGACAAGAAGTACGTCGAGCTGGGCCGCGAGAAGACCGACAAGATCTTCACGATCCTCGTCGAGTTCGGCGACCAGGTCGACAGCACGACCATGTTCGACCCGGACGGCCCCGAGGGTCCGAAGCCGGCCGAGCCGAAGTTCGGCGGCACCCCCGGTCCGCTGCACAACACGATCGAGCAGCCCGACCGCGCGAAGAACAACAGCACGGCCTGGCGCAAGGACTTCAGCCGCGACTACTTCCAGGACCTGTACTTCGGTACCGGCCAGGGCAAGAACTCGCTGAAGACCTACTACGAGAAGACCTCCTCGGGCCGCTACTCGGTCGACGGTGAGGTCGCCGACTGGGTCAAGGTCCCGTACAACGAGGCCCGTTACGGCTCGAACTTCTGCGGCCAGACCAACTGCTCCAACGTGTGGGACACCGTCCGCGACGGCGTCACCGCGTGGACGGAGGCCCAGAAGAAGGCCGGCAAGACCGACGCCCAGATCAAGGCCCAGCTGGCGCAGTACGACCAGTGGGACCGCAACGACTTCGACGGCGACGGCAACTTCAACGAGCCCGACGGCTACATCGACCACTTCCAGATCGTCCACGCGGGCGAGGACGAGTCGGCCGGCGGCGGCGTGCAGGGCAAGACGGCGCTGTGGGCGCACCGCTGGTACGCGTACGGCACCGACGTCGGCAAGACCGGCCCGGCCGACAACAAGGCCGGCGGTACCCAGATCGGCGACACCGGCATCTGGGTCGGCGACTACACGATGCAGCCGGAGAACGGCGGCCTCGGCGTCTTCGCGCACGAGTACGGCCACGACCTCGGCCTGCCGGACCTCTACGACACCTCCGGTGGCGGCGAGAACTCGGTCGGCTTCTGGTCCCTGATGTCCGCGGGCTCCTGGCTCGGCCAGGGCAAGGACTCCATAGGCGACCTCCCGGGCGACATGACCGCCTGGGACAAGCTCCAGCTGGGCTGGCTGAACTACGACCAGGCCAAGGCCGCGACGAAGTCCACCCACAAGCTGGGTGTGGCGGAGTACAACACCAAGGACAAGCAGGCGCTGGTCGTCGAGCTGCCGAAGAAGCAGGTCAAGACCGACATCGTCGCTCCCGCCGAGGGCTCCTCGCAGTGGTGGAGCCAGATGGGTGACGACCTCAAGAACACCCTGACCCGCTCGGTCGACCTGACCGGCAAGAAGTCCGCCGCCCTCTCCCTCAAGGGCTGGTGGGACATCGAGGCCGACTACGACTTCCTCTACACCGAGGTGTCCACGGACGGCGGCGCCACCTGGAACGCGCTGGCCGGCACCGCCGACGGTGCGGCCATCCCGGCCGACGCCTCCGGCAGCCCGTCGCTGACCGGTGCCTCCGGCGCCTGGAAGTCCCTGAACTTCCCGCTGGACGCCTACGCGGGCAAGAAGGTCGACCTCCGCTTCCGCTACCAGACGGACGGCGGCGCGGGCGGCAAGGGCTTCACGGCCGACGCCGTCACCCTGACCGCGGACGGCGCCGCGCTGTTCACCGACGGCGCCGAGAACGGCGACAACGGCTGGACCGGCAAGGGCTTCGAGCGGATCGGCGCGGGCTTCACCAAGGAGTACCCGCAGTACTACATCGCGGAGAACCGCCGCTACGTCTCGTACGACTCCACCCTCAAGGTGGGCCCGTACAACTTCGGCTGGGCCAACACCAAGCCGGGCTGGGTCGAGCACTACCCGTACCAGGACGGCCTGCTGATCTGGCTGTGGGACAAGTCCCAGAAGGACAACAACACCAGCCAGCACCCGGGCCAGGGTCTGATCCTGCCGGTCGACGCCAACGCCAAGCCGATGAAGTGGTCGGACGGCACCCTGCTGCGGAACAAGATCCAGCCGTACGACGCCACGTTCAGCGCGTACTCCACGGACGCGTTCACCCTGCACAACAAGGGCGAGTCGCTCTTCGTCAAGCCGAAGCCCGCGAACCTGGTCTTCGACGACCACAAGGGCAAGTACTACTACGACGAGAACCCGACCGGCTCGGTGAAGGTCACTGACACCAACACCAAGATCAAGATCGCGAAGGAGACCTACGACGGTCTCCAGATGACGATCGAGGTCGGCCCCGCCGCCAAGTAATTCGGTAAATCCGCAGGTCAAAGCATGATCGGCCGTCGCCCTCTAGCGGGCGGCGGCCGATCGCGTTTAGATGCGGGGGCGACTGTTCTTATTGACGGGGGAGCTGAAGATCATGCCCGGTGGAGGTTTCGTCAGATTGCCAGGCGGCAGCGTGGTGGTCGCGCTCACGCTGCCGAGGCCGTCCGGCGACGGCGGCGACGTGCGCGTGCTGGTGCACGCCGTGAACCGGGCCCGCGCCCTGACCAGGCTGCGGAACCTCGGGATGCGGGCCGTGTACCTGAGGGGCAACGCACAGCCCCCCACCCCGGACGAGGTCACCGCCGTCCTCCACCACCCCGACGGCCTGCTGTGGCGCGGGGCCCCGGACGCCGCACAGGAACTCTGGCACCCGATCCGCGCCCTCCTGGGCCGCTGAGGGGGCTCAGCCGCCCACGAGGGTGACTCCGGCCGCCCGGAGCTCCTCCAGCGCCTTCTCGGTGGTGTGGGGGGCCACGGCGGCCGTCAGGTCCAGCAGCACGCGGGTGGTGAACCCGGCGCGGGCGGCGTCGACGGCGGTGGCCTTCACGCAGTGGTCGGTGGCGATGCCGACCACGTCGACCTCGCTCACGTGGCGCTCGCGCAGCCACTGGGCCAGTCCCTGGCCGTTCTCGTCGGTGCCCTCGAAACCGCTGTACGCGGCCTCGTGGGCACCCTTGTCGAAGACGGCGGCGACCGCCCCGGAGGCGACGGCGGGGGCGAAGTTCGGGTGGAACCCGACGCCCTCGGTCCCGGCGACGCAGTGCACCGGCCAGGACGTCTCGTAGTCCGGCTCGGCAGGGGGCCGCGCGAAGTGGGACCCGGGGTCGACGTGGTGGTCCCGCGTCGCCACGACGTGCCGGTAGCCGGGGGTGGTCTGCCCGATCAGCTCCGTGATCGCGGCGGCGACGTCGGCCCCGCCGGTGACCGCGAGGCTGCCGCCCTCGCAGAAGTCGTTCTGTACGTCGACGACGATCAGTGCGCGGTGCATGTCGCGTGTCCTTAGGTAGACGGTGATGTACGGCGGGACCCTGCGGGGGCTCTTCCCCCGGCCTCCCGCAGCTCAAGCCCCGGCGGGCCCGCGTTCTGTTCCGCGCGGGGCACCGCTGCGCGGGGCCGCTACCCCTACCGGCCCTTCCCGCGCTTTCAGCCTCGCCGGCGACTGAGGCGCGGGCGCGGTAGCGCAGTGCTCCGAGCCGCGCCGGCGACCGAGTCGGGCCCGGCCCCGCCCGGCGGGCCTGCGGACGGAGCCCGGCGCAGCGGGCCGGAGCCCGGGAGACCCGCCAGGGCCGAGTGGCGCGAGGGCCGCGTCAAGAAGGGCGGCGGCGCGTCAGGAAGGCGTCTCGGTCGGGAGCACGGCCTCGCCGCGGGAGAGCTGGGTCGCCGAGAGGGGCAGCCCGGCCCTGGCCGCCCGGTGGCGGTCGCGGGCGGCCTCCAGCGGCTCGCGGGCCACCACCTCGCCCGCCTTCACCAGCTGCACCAGCAGCTGCGAGTCGGCCAGCGCGGTCGGCACCGGCCCGGTGCCGACGACCTCGGCCTCCGCGACCCCCTCGGAGTCCCGCCGGCGCGCCGCCCACTTGCGGCCGCCGACGGAGGTCTTGCCGCCCGTGGACTTCTTCGCCACCGGCACCAGCGGCGCCTTCGGGTCGCCCGAGGCCGCCCGTGCGACCAGCTTGTAGACCATCGAGCACGTCGGGTGGCCGCTGCCGGTCACCAGCTGGGTGCCCACCCCGTACGCGTCCACCGGCGCCGCCGCCAGCGAGGCGATGGCGTACTCGTCCAGGTCGGAGGTGACCACGATCCGGGTGCGCGTCGCGCCCAGCTCGTCCAGCTGCTGCCGCACCCGGTGCGCGACCAGCAGCAGGTCGCCGGAGTCGATGCGCACCGCGCCCAGGTCCGTCCCGGCGATCTCGACGGCCGTCCGTACGGCCTCCGCGACGTCGTAGGTGTCCACCAGCAGGGTGGTCCCGCTGCCCAGCGAGGCCACCTGCGCGGTGAAGGCGTCCCGCTCGGTGTCGTGCACCAGCGTGAAGGCGTGGGCCGAGGTCCCGACCGTCGGGATCCCGTAGCGGAAGCCGGCCGCCAGGTCCGAGGTGGAGGCGAAGCCGCCCACGTACGCGGCCCGCGAGGCCGCGACCGCCGCCAGCTCGTGCGTCCGGCGCGCCCCCATCTCGATCAGCGGGCGGTCGCCCGCGGCCGAGGCCATCCGGGAGGCGGCCGCCGCGATGGCGGAGTCGTGGTTGAGGATCGAAAGGATCACGGTCTCCAGCAGCACGCACTCGGCGAAGCTGCCCTCGACCCGCAGGATCGGCGACCCGGGGAAGTAGACCTCCCCCTCCGGGTACCCCCAGATGTCACCCGAGAAGCGGTACGACGCCAGCCAGTCCAGCGTCCGCATGTCGACGACGGCCCGCTCCCGCAGGAACTCCAGCACCGCGCTGTCGAAGCGGAAGTTCTCCACGGCGTCCAGGACGCGCCCGGTCCCGGCCACCACCCCGTAGCGCCGCCCCTCGGGCAGCCGCCGGGTGAAGACCTCGAAGACCGAGCGGCGTTCGGCGGTGCCGTTGGCCAGCGCTGCCTGCAGCATCGTCAGCTCGTAGTGATCCGTGAAGAGCGCTGTCGACGGCACGTCCACCGGCAGGCCCAGGTCCGCAGGGTTCATGTCACGGATGCTAGCGCACATCTCGTCAAAGTGACGAGATGTAGGGGCCGGTTTGTGCGACCGGCCCGTCACAGTGGCAGCATGGGACAAGTGAGTGTTGCTCCTATTGAGATCGAACGCACCGAATCGGCCGAGGAGACCTTCGCGGTCCCCGAACCGGACGTCCCGTGGGTGACCCTGGTGCACAACGACCCGGTCAACCTCATGAGCTACGTGACGTACGTGTTCCAGGCCTACTTCGGCTACCCCAAGGACAAGGCGACCAGGCTGATGCTCGACGTCCACAACAAGGGCAGGGCGGTCGTCTCCAGCGGCACCCGGGAGGAAATGGAACGCGACGTGCAGGCCATGCACGGCTACGGGCTCTGGGCGACCCTCTCGCAGGACCGCTTCTGATGGGCGGCGTGTTCGAGCCCCTTGAGGGCGGCGGGGCCGCGGTGGCCCTGGACGAGATCGAGATCTCCATCCTGCGCTCGCTGGCCGTGCAGCTGCTGGAGCTGATCGGCCCCGGCGAGCCGGAGCCCGCCGCGGACGCCGATCCGCTGGCGGTGCTGTTCGCCTCCGACGGCCCCACCGAGCCCCCGTCCGACCCGGCGCTGGCCCGGCTCTTCCCCGACGCCTACGGGGGCCCCGGCGGCGCGGGCTCCGGGGAGGACCCGGAGGAGCTGCGGGCCCACTCGGCGGAGTTCCGCCGCTTCACCGAGAACGACCTGCGCACCCGCAAGCGGGAGGACGCGCTGGCCGTCGTACGCAGCCTCGACTCCCTCACCCCGGCCGGTGACGGGGTGGCGGTGCTGGAGCTGACCGGCGAGCTGCCGCTGCGCTGGCTCGGCGCGCTCAACGACCTCCGGCTGACCATCGCGGCCCGGCTCGACATCACCGAGGACGACGAGAGCGCGGTGCTGTTCCGGCTCCCGGACGACGACCCGCGCAAGCCGATGGTGATGGCGTACCTCTGGCTGGGCGGCCTCCAGGAGACGCTCATCGAGACCCTCTGACGGAGGCCGTCCGCCCCGCGGACGTCAAGGGCACGTGAGTGTTCGCTCAGCGGACGCTCAAATCCGGATAACGATCAGATCACCGCCATGCGGTGATCTGATGCATTTCCGCCGCCATGTCCTGATATTGCCGTGCCCTGTGCCGCTTTTCCGCCCTTTCTCCCGCCCGCGAGCACGTGATAGATCTTCACGATCGCCGACGGGACGCCACCCATGTCCCCCGGCCCGCTTGAACCGGCTGACCGCCGGCGTGCAACTCCATCCGTATCCGGGGGGATCGAGGAAACCCGATCCGCAGCCGTTCGAGGCGCGGGTCGGCGTGGAGAAAGGCGCACCAAGACATGACCTCTGTGCAGGTCGAGCAGCACGACAGGACGCCCGGCGAGGGCGGTCAGGGCGAGGGCGACGGGGAGGGTTACCACCGGGCGCTCGGAGCCCGCCAGATCCAGATGATCGCGATCGGCGGAGCCATCGGCACCGGCCTGTTCCTGGGCGCGGGCAAGGCGATCTCGAAGGCCGGGCCGAGCCTGATCCTGGCCTACGCCATCGCCGGACTGGTCATCTTCTTCATCATGCGGGCCCTGGGCGAACTGCTCATGTACCGGCCCGTCTCCGGTTCCTTCTCGGACTACGCCCGCGAGTTCCTGGGCCCGTTCTGGGGCTACGCGACCGGCTGGACCTACTGGCTGTTCTGGGTGGTCACCGGCATCACCGAGGTCACCGCCGCCGCGAAGTACATGTCGTACTGGACCAACGATAGCTTCCCGCAGTGGGCGTACGCGCTGATCTTCACCGTGATCCTCTACGCCGCCAACCTGATCTCCGTGAAGCTCTTCGGCGAGCTGGAGTTCTGGTTCTCCATGGTCAAGGTCACCGCCATCGTCGGCATGATCCTGATCTGCGCCGGCATCCTCACCATCGGCTTCTCCGACGCCGCCGCGACCGCCTCCGTCTCCAACCTGTGGAACGACCGCGGCTTCTTCCCCAACGGCATCGGCGAGACGCTGATGACCCTGCAGATCGTGATGTTCGCCTTCCTCGCGGTCGAGCTGGTCGGCGTCACCGCCGGCGAGTCCAAGGACCCCGCGAAGACCCTGCCCAAGGCCATCAACACCGTGCCGTGGCGCATCGCCGTCTTCTACGTCGGCGCGCTCATCATGATCATGTCGGTCATCCCGTGGTCCAACTTCAAGGCCGGCGAGAGCCCCTTCGTCCTCGCCTTCGAGAAGATGGGCCTCGGCATCGGCGCCGCGATCGTCAACTTCGTCGTGCTGACCGCCGCCCTGTCCTCCTGCAACTCGGGCATGTACTCCACCGGCCGCATGCTGCGCGACCTCGCGCTCAACGGCCAGGGCCCGAAGTTCTTCACCAAGCTCACGAAGAACGGCACCCCGCTGGCCGGCACCACCTTCTCCGCCGCACTCATGCTGGTGGGCGTCTGGATCAACTACGTCGCCCCGGGCAAGGCCTTCGACTACGTCGTCTCCTTCGCCACCATCTCCGGCATGTGGGCCTGGATCATGATCCTGGTCTGCCAGATCCGCTACCGCGCCAAGGCCGACCGCGGCGAGCTGCCGGGGTCCGCCTTCCGCGCCCCCGGCGCCCCGTGGACCAGCTGGTTCGCCCTGCTGTTCATCGGCATGGTCATCGTGATGATGGGCGTCGACAAGGATTCCCGCGTCTCGCTGTACTGCGCCCCGCTGTGGGGTCTGATCCTGGGCGTCTCCTACCTGGTCCTGAAGGCCCGCAACCCGCAGGGCGCCGCCTTCAACAAGGTCACCCGCTGACCGGCTGAACGTGGTTCCCGGCCGCCTGCCGCGGCCGGGAACCCGCACCCGGGCCCTGCGCCCAAGGCGACGTGTCCACCATTCGGGCCCTCTCGTACCACTCCTCGGTACGGGAGGGCCCGTCTGTTTATCCTGTGGCTCATGCTGACCCTCACCCAGGCCCTGTACGACCAGATCGTGGAGCACGCCCGCAAGGACCACCCGGACGAGGCGTGCGGCGTCGTGGCCGGCCCGGCGGGCGCCGGCCGCCCCGAGCGGTTCATCCCGATGCTCAACGCGGCCCGGTCGCCCACGTTCTACGAGTTCGACTCGAAGGATCTGCTCAAGCTCTACCGCGAGCTCGACGACCGGGACGAGGAGCCCGTGATCGTCTACCACTCGCACACCGCCACCGAGGCCTACCCCTCGCGCACGGACGTCACGTACGCGAACGAGCCCGGCGCGCACTACGTCCTCGTCTCCACGGCCGACCAGGACGGCCTCGGCGAGTTCCAGTTCCGCTCCTACCGGATCGTCGACGGCGTGATCACGGAGGAAGAAGTGCAGGTCGTGGCCGCCTACTGACCACCATGTGAGCCGTCGGCGTCCACGATGCGGGATCACACTCCAAACACGGGACCGGGAATCGTTAACATGACCGCATGGTTTCCCACGACGTGAGCATCGAGACGCCCGGCAGGCTGCTGCTCGTGGCGCGGCTGCACGTCGACCTGTGCCGCCTCGCCAGCGCCATCTGTCCTGCCGCCTGAGCACCGGGCCCCTTCCGCGCGGGGGCTGCACGAACGCGCGCCCGCACACTTCTTCGCCCCCTTCACGACACTGGAGCCCGCCATGGCCATCGAGGTCCGCATCCCGACCATCCTCCGCACCTACACCGACGGCGAGAAGGCCGTGAACGGCGAGGGCGCCACCCTCTCCGAGCTGTTCGCGGACCTGGAGACCCGTCACAAGGGCATCGAGGAGCGCATCGTCGACGGCGGCCAGCTGCGCCGCTTCGTGAACGTCTACCTCAACGACGAGGACGTCCGCTTCCTCGACGGCATCTCCACCGCCCTCAAGGACGGCGACAGCGTCACCATCCTCCCGGCCGTGGCCGGCGGCTCGAAGTAATGCGCTACGACTCCCCGCTCGCGGCGGTCGGCAACACCCCGCTCGTGCGCCTGCCGCGGCTGTCCCCCTCGCAGGACGTCCGGATCTGGGCCAAGCTGGAGGACCGCAACCCGACCGGCTCGATCAAGGACCGCCCCGCGCTCCACATGGTCGAGCAGGCGGAGAAGGACGGCCGCCTGTACCCCGGCTGCACCATCCTGGAGCCCACCTCCGGCAACACGGGCATCTCGCTCGCGATGGCCGCGAAGCTCAAGGGCTACCGGATCGTGTGCGTGATGCCGGAGAACACCTCGCAGGAGCGCCGCGACCTTCTCGCGATGTGGGGAGCCGAGATCATCTCGTCGCCGGCCGCGGGCGGTTCGAACACCGCGGTGCGGGTGGCGAAGGAACTGGCGGAGCAGAACCCCTCCTGGGTGATGCTCTACCAGTACGGCAACCCGGACAACGCGGGCGCCCACTACGCCACCACCGGCCCGGAGATCCTCGCCGACCTCCCGTCGATCACCCACTTCGTGGCGGGCCTGGGCACGACCGGCACCCTCATGGGCGTCGGCCGCTACCTGCGCGAGAACGTCCCCGGGGTGAAGATCGTCGCCGCCGAGCCGCGCTACGACGACCTCGTCTACGGCCTGCGCAACCTCGACGAGGGCTTCGTCCCCGAGCTGTACGACGCCTCGGTGCTCACCACCCGCTACTCGGTGGGCTCGGCCGACGCGGTGACCCGCACCCGTGAACTCCTCCAGCAGGAGGGCATCTTCGCGGGCGTCTCCACCGGAGCCGCGCTGCACGCGGCGATCGGCGTGGGCCGCAAGGCGGTCGCCGCCGGGGAGTCCGCCGACATCGTCTTCGTCGTGGCCGACGGCGGCTGGAAGTACCTGTCGACCGGCGTCTACACGGCGGCGACCACCGAAGAGGCCATCGAGGTCCTCCAGGGCCAGCTCTGGGCCTGAGGCCCGTACGCACGGCACGCACGGAACGCACCGGACGCCGCCGGACCCGCAGCACGCGGGTCCGGCGGCGTCGGCGTTTGACGGTTCACCCGTTCGGCCCCCTCGGGGTCGCCCGCCCCGCCCCGCGCGCGCACGCTCGGTACCGACCGGTTCCCCCAGCAGGAAGGTGGCGACATGACCACCACCCCGGGCAGTACCACCCCCCAGGGCAGGACCACCCCCAACGCCTGGGCCACCGGCGGTTCGACCTTCGCCGGTGTCCTGATGGCAGTCAACGGCGTATTCAGCGTCTTCGAGGGCATCGCCGCCCTCGCCAAGGACGAGGTGTACCTGCCGGTCGGCGACTACACCTTCAAGTTCGACCTCACGGCCTGGGGCTGGATCCACCTGATCCTCGGCGTCATCGTCTTCGCCGTCGGCGTCGGGATCCTCAAGGGCGCCCAGTGGGGCCGGGCCGCCGGCGTCGTCCTGGCCGCCATCTCGGTGATCTTCCACTTCCTGTGGCTGCCCTACCAGCCCCTGTGGGCGCTCATCGCGATCGCCATCGGGGTGTTCGTCATCTGGGCCCTGTGCACGGAGCGGCCCGTCGCCCACGTCTGACCCCGCCCCCGCCGTCCGTTCCGCCCCCGCCGCACACCCGCGGCGGGGGCGGAACGCGCTCACGCGCCGCCGCCCAGCAGCTCCGCGATCACCGCCGCATGGCTGTGGTCCGGGTCCTTGACCGCCGTCAGCAGCGTCACCGGGCCCGCCGCCGCCAGCTCACGCAGCCGGTCCAGGCCGTCCCGCGCCCCGGGGGCCGCCAGCTCCGCCTCGTACCTCCGACGGAACTCCTCGGGCGAACCGCCCGCGTGGAACCACTTCCGCAGCTCCGCCGACGGCGTCACGTCCCGCGGCCACTCGTCCACCGCGGCCGCCTCCTTCGACAGCCCGCGCGGCCACAGCCGGTCCACGAGCACCCGCACGCCGTCCGCCCCCGGCTCGGGGGGATCGTAGACCCGCCGCAGCCGGATCACTGCGCACCGCCTGCCAGCCCCTTGGCCTCGTCCCACAACACCGGGTCCAGCGTCCCCACCAGCGTGCGGAACTCCCACAGCGACACCTCCTCGGGCCGGTCCGCCTCCAGGAAGCCGCCCCGCCCGTGCCACCCGGCCATCCCCGGCGGCAGCGGGATCACCCCTGCCCGCCGGTCGTCGTACTTCCCGGCGACCCACGCCACCCGCGCCCGCTCCCGGTGCGCCCGTACCGCCAGCACCAGGCAGGTCCGGCCGTCCGCCAGCCGCCACAGCTCACCCGGCCGCACCCGCGGCGGCGGCGCCTGCCCGTGGGGCGGGGGCGCCACCGCCACCGCCGTGGCCCGCCGGGGGAGCAGCACCACCACCGCCACGGCGACCGCCGCCAGTACGGCGGGCCACCACGACGTGTCCATATTCCGACCGTAGCCGCGCACGCGGCCCCCGGCGCGGCAACGCCCGCGCCCCTCGTCGCTCCCCTGGGTGACACCACAGGTGATTCCCCCCACAACGGCCCGCCGCGGAGGAGCGACCGGAGGTTTCGCGCCTTACGCTCGACCCACGCACGGCCCGCATTCCGTCCACGGACCGTCCCCGGAGGTTCACGCTCCATGAAGCTCACCGTCGTCGGCTGTTCGGGGTCCTTCCCGGCCGCGGATTCGGCATGTTCGAGCTATCTCGTCGAGGCCGACGGCTTCCGGCTGCTCCTCGACATGGGCAACGGCTCCCTCGGCGCGCTCCAGCGCCACTGCGGTCTCTACGACCTCGACGCGATCTTCCTGAGCCACCTGCACGCCGACCACTGCATCGACATGTGCGCGTACTTCGTCGCCCGCTACTACCGGCACGAGGGCGGCCGCTGCGGAACCATCCCCGTCTACGGTCCCGAGGGCACCGAGCAGCGCCTGACCACGGCGTACGAGGACGTCCCGGACGAGCGCTCGATGAGCGAGGTCTTCGACTTCCGCACCCTGAAGTCCGCCGTCTTCGAGATCGGCCCGTTCACCGTCCGCACGGAGAAGGTCTGCCACCCGGTCGAGTCGTACGGCATCCGCGTCGAGCACGGCGGGCGCGTGCTGGCGTACTCCGGTGACACCGGGGTCTGCCCCGAGCTGGGGATGCTGGCGGAGGGCGCCGACCTGTTCCTGTGCGAGGCCTCCTTCACGCACGGCAAGGAGGACATCCCGGACCTCCACCTCAACGGCCGCGAGGCCGGCGAGTACGCGCGCGACGGCCGGGTCGGACGGCTCGTGCTGACGCACATCCCGCCGTGGACGGACGCCGCGCAGAACCTGGCGGACGCCCGCGCGGTCTACGACGGCCGGGTCGACCTCGCGCACGCGGGCGCCGTGTACGAGGTCTGATCCTCAGGAGTACGCCGAGAACGACGGAGCCCCCGCCCTCCCTTCCGGGAGAGCGGGGGCTCCGTCGCGTAGTTGCCGCCTACGAAACCGCGGGGCCTGCGGGGGCCGCCGGCCTTACTTGGCCTCGGCCTTGGCCAGCTCGGCGAGCTCCTCGTCGGACTCGCGGCCCGGGGTGGGGAGGTTCCACTTGGTGATCGCGAAGCGGAAGATCGCGTAGTAGAGGGCCGCGAAGCACAGGCCCACCAGGACGAGCATCCACGGCTTGGTCGCGATGCCGAGGTTGAGGAAGAAGTCGATCGCGCCGGCGGAGAAGCCGAAGCCGTCCTTCATGCCGAGCGCCCAGGTCAGGGCCATGGACACACCGGTCAGGACCGCGTGGACCGCGTACAGCGCCGGGGCGATGAACATGAAGGTGAACTCGATCGGCTCGGTGACACCGGTGACGAACGCGGTGAGCGCGAGGGAGAACATCATGCCGCCGACGACCTTGCGGCGCTCGGGGCGGGCGCAGTGGACGATCGCGAGGCAGGCCGCCGGGAGGGCGAACATCATGATCGGGAAGAAGCCGGTCATGAACTGTCCGGCGCTCGGGTCGCCGGCGAGGAAGCGGCCGATGTCGCCGCTCTTGCCGTTGTACTCGCCCGCCTGGAACCACGGGAAGGAGTTGAGCAGGTGGTGCATGCCGACCGGGATCAGCGCGCGGTTGGCGACACCGAAGATGCCCGCGCCGACGGCGCCGGAGCCGACCAGCCACTCACCGAAGCCGTGGATGCCCTTGCCGAGCACCGGCCAGATCAGACCGAAGACGATGCCGATGAACAGGCCCGCGAAGGCGGAGAGGATCGGGACCAGGCGGCGGCCGCCGAAGAAGCCCGCCCAGTCCGGCAGCTTGGTCCGGTAGAACTTCTGGTAGAGCAGGGCGACGACGATGCCCATCACGACACCGCCGAGGACCTTGGCGTCCACGGGCGCCTCGACCATGGCGATCTTGCCGTCGACCACCTTGGCGACCTTCGGCAGGCTCGGGTCGGTGAAGGTGGCGAGCACCTTCTGGAAGACCAGGTAACCGGTGACGGCGGCCAGGGCCGTCGAGCCGTCGGCCTTCTTGGCGAAGCCGATCGCGATGCCGACGGCGAACAGCAGCGCCATGTTGCCGATGATCGCGTCACCACCGGCCGCCATGTAGGTGGCGATCTTGTTGATGAAGTCCGGGAGCGACGCCTTGCCGAGCATGTCGTCCTGGCCGAGGCGGATGAGCAGAGCGCCGGCCGGCAGCACGGCAACGGGGAGCATGAGGCTCCGGCCGATGCGCTGCATGACGGCCATCACGCCAGCGCCCTTCTTCTTCTCCGCAGCGGTCGCTGTGGACATGGGTTCCTCCAGAGGACAAGGCGCTGCCTGGGGACATGGAAAATGGGGGTGGCGGCGTCTCGGAAATGGGGGACCACTGGCTGCTCGGCAGCTGCATGGTCTACACCATTGGGTGGTGTAGACCAGTTGTAGCACGGTCGGGGTTAGATAAGGAACCTTCGATTTTGTGTGGCCTGCGCCACAGGACGAAGGGCCTCCGGATCGCTGGATCCGAAGGCCCTGGCCTTGTGTCACAAGGGGCGCTACGCCTTGGTGTTCTCCGCCTGCATCACGGCGATCTCCTCGTCCGACTCCCGCCCCGGGGTCGGGATGTCCCACCTGGTGATCGCGAAGCGGAACACCGCGTAGTAGACGACCGCGAACCCCAGCCCGATGGGGATGATCAGCCACGGCTTGGTCGCCAGACCCCAGTTGATGACGTAGTCGATCAGACCGGCCGAGAAGCTGAACCCGTCGTGCACCCCCAGCGCCCACGTCACCGCCATCGACACGCCCGTCAGCACCGCGTGGACCACGTACAGCGCCGGCGCCACGAAGAGGAAGGAGTACTCCAGCGGCTCCGTGATCCCCGTGACGAACGAGGTCAGGCCCACCGACAGCATCAGCCCGCCCACCTCCTTGCGCCGCTGCGGCTTCGCACAGTGCGTGATCGCCAGCGCCGCCGCCGGCAGGGCGAACATCATGATGGGGAAGAAGCCGGAGAGGAACAGGCCCGCATCCGGATCGCCCGCCAGGAACATGTTGATGTCCCCGTGCACCGTCGCCCCGTCCGGCTTGGTGTAGCTGCCGAACTGGAACCACACCGGCACGTTCAGGAACTGGTGCAGGCCGATCACCAGCAGCGCCCGGTTCGCTACGCCGAAGATGCCCGCACCCCAGGCGCCCAGCCCCACCAGCCAGTCCGAGAAGCTCTCCAGCGCGTCACCGACCGGCGGCCAGATCCACAGGCACAGCGCCGCGAACACGATCGCCACGAACGACATGATGATCGGCACGAGCCGCCGCCCGTTGAAGAAGCCGAGCCAGTCCACCAGCTTCACCCGGTGGTAGCGCTGCCAGAACCAGGCCGCCAGCAGACCCATCACGATGCCGCCGAACACCCCCGGATTCTGGTACGCGTACCCGGCGAAGGTGTCCGTGGGCGTCAGGCAGCCGCCCCCGACGTCCTTCGTCCCGGACGGGCACGGCTTCGGGAACGCGTGCAGCACCCCCCGGTACACGAGGAACCCCGCCACCGCCGCCAGCGCCGTCGAACCGTCCGCCTTCTTGGCCATGCCGATCGCGACACCCACGCAGAACAGCAGCGGCAGCCCGAGGTCGGCGTCCAGCAGCGCCCCGCCCGCCCCGGCCATCACCTTGGCGACCGCGCTCCAGTCCAGACCGTCCTTGCCGAACACGTCCGGCTGCCCGAGCCGGTTCAGGATGCCCGCCGCGGGCAGCACCGCGATCGGCAGCTGAAGGCTGCGCCCCATCTTCTGCAGCCCCTGGAACAGTCCGTTCCACCACTGCTTGCGCGGCACCGCCGCCGCGCTGCTCGCACTCATCCGCGTCCTCCCTCGACCGGCCCGTTTTGGCAGTCGCAGTACGTGCGGCACACTGGTGTAGACCAGTTGTGGGCAGGCTGCTGCTGATCGTCATCCTTCGGCAGGGGCCGGGCTCACGCTCGCGCAGATAGGCCAACCGTGAGCGACCTGAGCTACCGTGACAAAGCGGACGCAGCGGGTAGCCGGGCACGGCCGCAGAGACTCGTTCTTCGAACCACTCAGGGAGAAACACATGGCCACCAAGGCTGAGAAGATCGTCGCCGGGCTCGGCGGCATCGACAACATCGAAGAGGTCGAGGGCTGCATCACCCGCCTGCGCACCGAGGTCGCCGACCCCTCCCTCGTCGACGAAGCCGCCCTCAAGGCCGCCGGCGCCCACGGCGTCGTCAAGATGGGCACCGCCATCCAGGTCGTCATCGGCACCGACGCCGACCCGATCGCCGGCGAGATCGAAGACATGATGTGAGCTGAGCCCAGCGCTCGGCAGGCAGTACGAGGACCCCGTACCGGGCACACCGGACGGGGTCCACGCGTACCCCCGCACCGACTAGGCTCACAGCCATGTCTCGCATCGACGGCCGCACGCCCGAACAGCTCCGCCCGGTCACCATCGAACGCGGATGGAGCAAGCACGCCGAGGGCTCCGTCCTCATCTCCTTCGGAGACACCAAGGTCTTCTGCACCGCCTCCTTCACCGAAGGCGTCCCGCGCTGGCGCAAGGGCAGCGGCGAAGGCTGGGTCACCTCCGAATACTCGATGCTGCCCCGCTCCACCAACACCCGCGGCGACCGCGAATCCGTCCGCGGCAAGATCGGCGGCCGCACCCACGAGATCTCCCGCCTCATCGGCCGCTCGCTCCGCGCCGTCATCGACTACAAGGCCCTCGGCGAGAACACCATCGTCCTGGACTGCGACGTCCTCCAGGCCGACGGCGGCACCCGTACCGCCGCCATCACCGGCGCCTACGTCGCCCTCGCCGACGCGGTCGCATGGGGCCAGAAGAAGAAGCTCATCAAGGCCGGCCGCAAGCCCCTCACCGGCACCGTCGCCGCCGTCTCCGTCGGCATCGTCGACGGCGTCCCGCTCCTCGACCTCTGCTACGAGGAGGACGTGCGCGCCGAGACCGACATGAACGTCGTCTGCACCGGCGACGGCCGCTTCGTCGAGGTCCAGGGCACCGCCGAGGGCGAGCCCTTCGACCGCAAGGAACTCAACGCGCTCCTCGACCTCGCCGCCGGCGGCTGCGCCGACCTGGAGGCCCTCCAGCTCGGCGCCCTGGACCTCCAGGTCCCCTAGCAACCACCGGGCGCGGGCACGCGTCTACGCAGGTACGGGCGCACGGTGTCACCACCGTGCGCCCGTCCACGCATCCGAGCCTTTCCGGGGGGACCGATCCATGAAGCCGAAACTCCGCATCGCCGCCATCGCACTGGCCGCGACCCTCACCGTCCCGGCCGTGACCAGCTGCGACGCCATCTCCACCGCCATGGACTGCGCCAACACCGCCGTCGCCATCGCGGACAGCGTCAACAACCTCCAGCAGGCCGTCTCCAACGCGGGCAACAGCATCCAGGACACCCAGAACGCGCTCGACCAGGTCGACACCAACCTCAAGAAGATCAAGGACACGACGGGCAACGCCGACCTCGGCAAGGCCGTCGACTCCATGAGCACGGCCGTCAAGAACGTCCGCACCGCCGTCAACAACGGCGACACCACCCCCGACGTCAAGCCCGTCGCCGACGCCGCCGCCGAGATCTCCAAGGTCTGCACCCCGGGATAATGGGGACCATGACCCGCCTGATCCTCGCGACCCGCAACGCGGGCAAAGTCAGCGAGCTCCGCGCCATCCTGTCCGCCGCCGGCCTGCCGCACGAGCTGGTCGGCGCGGACGCGTACCCCGAGATCCCCGACGTCAGGGAAACCGGCGTCACCTTCGCCGAGAACGCCCTCCTGAAGGCCCACGCCCTGGCGCGGGCCACCGGCCACCCCGCCATCGCGGACGACTCCGGCCTGTGCGTCGACGTCCTGAACGGCGCCCCCGGCATCTTCTCCGCCCGCTGGGCGGGCGCCCACGGCGACGACCGCGCCAACCTCGAACTGCTGCTGGCCCAGCTGGGCGACATCGCCGACGAGCACCGCGGCGCCCACTTCTTCTGCGCCGCCGCCCTGGCCCTCCCGGACGGCACCGAACGCGTCGTCGAGGGCCGCCTCCTGGGCACCCTCCGCCACACCCCGGTCGGCGGCGGCGGCTTCGGCTACGACCCGATCCTCCAGCCCCTGGGCGAGACCCGCACCTGCGCTGAGCTGACGGCGGACGAGAAGAACGCCATCTCCCACCGCGGCCAGGCCTTCCGCGGCCTGATCCCGGTCCTGCGGGAGCTGCTGGGCTGAGGCCGGGCCGACGTGCCGAAGGCCCCGTACGCGGATGCGTGTACGGGGCCTTCGTGTCGGTGCGGTCGGAGGGACTCGAACCCTCAAGGGATTTCTCCCACAACTACCTAAAAGTTGCGTGTAGGCCAATTCCACCACGACCGCGACTAACCGGCCAATTCGGACATTGGTCCTGGCCGGCTGCGGTCAGTCTACGACTGCGGGGGGCCGGCGGGCGACATCATTGCGGCGACGGCTTCCGCGGCACCAGGTGTCCGTCAACGCATGGCAATTGGGGCACAGGTAGCGGAGGTTCTCGCGCCGGTTGTCGAGCCGGTCGCCGCTGATGTGGTCGATCTGAAGGGTGATCGGCTGTCCCGGCCGTTCGCCGGGATTCCCGCACGTGGCGCAGGTGTAAGGGTGCCGGCTTCTTGTAGGGCCCGGTGCAGTTGGCTGCGGTTGGTCCGGGGGGAGCCCTCGGGAAGCACGGTCAGTGCGCCGGATGCGACGGGTCGGCGCGTCGTCGTCGGGGCTGCCCAGTGCGCCGCTTGAAATGGCTGACGTCGAGTCCGAGTTGAGTGACGCGCCGCCGCACCCGGCGATGGTTGACGTCGTTCACTTCGAGATCGAGGGCCCGCATCAGGTCGGCGAAGCTGGTCACTTCCCGAACGGCGGCGCGGACGGCCTCCTCCGGGATGGCCCGGCGGGAGTTGCGGAAGTGGGCAGTGTCGATGCCGTGCTCTTTCGGCATCCTTCCGAGTGCGGCGCGGGACCGGCTGTCGTCGGGGACGCCCAGGGCGCGAGCCGTTCCGCGGATGCTGTCGGCGGAGCCCGCTGCCGCGGCGAGTTCCGCGGGAGTGAACGGCAGCTCGACGCGACCCCGTTCCACAGCCGGGAAGTGGCTGGTGTCGATCCCGTAGAGGGTGACCTTTTCCCGGAGCGCGCGCCGCCGCCCGCCGCTCTCCTTCAGGCCGAGGCGCCGCATCGGATCGGCCCGGCCCGTCGATGCGGCTGCTGCCGCGGCCAGTGTGCCCCGCGCGTACGGGTCGGTCATGACTCCCCCGTCCCGGCCGTGTGTTCCGGCCTCGTATGGGCTAACGAACCGATATGCGGAGCGTTACGTGCGATAAACGGAAAGCCCCGCACCACTTCTGGTGCGGGACTTCGCGGGGTGGGGCCGGGCGGGGTCAGATGGCCAGGTCCTTGATGATCTTCGCAACGTGGCCGGTGGCCTTGACGTTGTAGAAGGCGTGCTCGACCTTGCCCTCCTCGTCCACGACCACCGTGGAGCGGATGACCCCGGTGACCGTCTTGCCGTACAGCTTCTTCTCGCCGAAGGCGCCGTACGCCGTCAGGGTCTCCTTCTCCGGGTCCCCGACCAGGGTGACCTTCAGGTGCTCCTGCTCGCGGAACTTCGCCAGCTTCTCCGGCTTGTCCGGGGAGACGCCGATGACGTCGTAGCCGGCCGTGGCCAGGACGTCCAGGTTGTCCGTGAAGTCGCAGGCCTGCTTGGTGCAGCCCGGCGTCAGGGCCGCCGGGTAGAAGTACACGATCACCTTCCGGCCCTTGTGGTCGGCCAGCGAGACCTCGTTGCCGTCCGCGTCGGGCAGGGTGAAGGCGGGGGCGATGTCGCCCGGCTGGAGTCGCTCGCTCATGTCAGTGCTCTCCTCGGGAGGGGATCCGTACGGCATGAGCCTAAGCTGACTTAGCTGACAGACTGTCCATGACGGATCAAGCCCACAGACGACGAAACGACGACGGAGGCAGCGCGGTGCCGGAAGCCAGGACCCCCGCACAGATCGAGGCGGACATCGTCCGCCGCCGCGAGCAGCTCGCCGAGACGCTCGACGAGATCGGCGTGCGCATGCACCCGCAGACGATCATCGGGGACGCGAAGGCCCGGGTCGCCTCGGCGGTGGACCACACGGCCGGCCGCGCCTTCGTCGCCGTGAACCGGCTCGTCACCGACGTGAAGGACGGTCTGCGCCACGAGGACGGCGCCCCGCGCTTCGAGCGGATCGTACCGGTCGCGCTCCTCGCGGTCGGCGTGGTGGGGCTGCTCGTGGCCTCCTCGCGCCGCAAGCGGTGACGCCGCGGTGACGACCCTCCGGCTTACAGGGCGGACGGCGGCAGGTAGGTTCAGGTCGTGAGCGAGAACACCACCCACGACAAGCTGCCCATCCGCATGCTCCACGACCGCGTGCTCGTGAAGTCAGACACGCCCGAGGGAGAGAGGCGCTCCGGCGGCGGCATCCTGATTCCGGCGACGGCCGCGGTGGGCAAGCGGCTCGCCTGGGCCGAGGTGGTCGCGGTCGGACAGAACGTGCGCAGCGTCGAGCCCGGCGACCGCGTGCTGTACGACCCGGAGGACCGTGCCGAGGTCGAGGTGCGCGGGGCGACGTACGTGCTGATGCGCGAGCGGGACCTGCACGCCGTGGCCGCGGAGCGGCTGGAGGGGTCCAAGGACTCCACCGGGCTGTATCTCTGAGGTTCGGATCTGCGAAAGGGCCGGTGACCAGCGTCACCGGCCCTTTCGTGTGCCCTTTGCTACGGTGGGGCGGAACCCCCGACGAGACGCGCCGTACCGGGTAGCAGGACGCAAAGACGACGCACCCCCGTTTCCGTCTCGTCCCGGAGGTGCCTGTCATGGCCTGGGTTCTTCTTCTCGTCGCCGGTCTGCTGGAGGTCGGCTGGTCGATCGGCATGAAGTTCACGGAGGGCTTCACCCGGCTGTGGCCGTCCGTGTTCACCGGTGCCGGCATCGTCGCCAGCATGGTGCTGCTGTCGTACGCGGCGAAGACCCTGCCCATCGGTACGGCGTACGGCGTGTGGGTGGGCATCGGCGCGGCCGGGGCGGCCGTGCTCGGGATGGCGGTGCTGGGGGAGCCCGTCACCGCCGCCCGGATCTTCTTCATCTGTCTGCTGCTGGTCGCGGTGGTGGGTCTGAAGGCCACCTCCGGGCACTGATCACCCTCATTCGAGGAAGTGTGACGGCGGGCGGCGGCCCTGGGTGGTGCCGCCGTTCGTCTGGCCGCCGGTGGTCTCGCCTCCGGTGGTCTGGCCGCCCGTCGTCTCGCCTCCGGTGGTCTGGCCGCCGTTCGTCTGGCCCCCGTTGGTCTGGCCGCCCGTCGTCTCGCCCCCCGTGGTCTGGCCCCCGTTGGTCTGGCCGCCCGTCGTCTCGCCTCCGGTGGTCTGGCCCCCGTTGGTCTGGCCGCCGTTCGGCGGGGTCGGCGGGGTGGGCGGTCCCGGCGGGGTCGGCCGGTCGGGGCGCTGCCACGGCGGGCGGCTGCCCTCGGGCTGCTGGGGGGTGGTGGGCTGGACCGGCGGGGGCGGCGGGAGCTGGGCCGCGCCCGGCTGGAGCTCCAGGTCGAAGTCCTCGGGGTCCGCGGCCTCCAGGGCCGTCTTGGTGTAGGCGGCCCAGATCCGGGCGGGGTAGCCGCCGCCGCCGAGGCGGGCCTCGCCGAGCGCCCCGTACAGGGACTGGAGGGTGCCGGTGTCGGGGTCCTGCCCCATCACCGAGACCACCGTGACCAGGTCGGGGGTGTACGCCGCGAACCAGGCCGCGCGGTCCAGCTCGGCGGTGCCCGTCTTGCCGGCGGCCGGGTGGCCGGCGGCCAGGGCCTCCGTACCGGTGCCGTTGTCGACGACGCTGACCAGCATGGAGGTGGTCGTGTCGGCGGCTTCGCGGCTGACGGCCTGGCGGGGGGTGCGGTCGGGGAGGTGGATGTCGTCGCCGTCCTTGGAGATCTTCTCCAGGAAGGTGTACGGGGTGTACCGGCCGTGGTCGGCGAGGGTCGCGTAGGCCTGGGTCATGTCCACGACGCTGGCCTGCATGGTGCCGAGGGCCATGGCCGGGCCGACGACGAGGTTCGGGGTGTTCTCGGGGATGCCGAGGTCGATGGCGGTCCGCTTCACCTTCTCGGTGCCGACGTCCACGACCATCTGGGCGAAGACGGTGTTGACGGAGAGGTCGGTGGCGGTGTTGACGGTGATGTCCCCGTACGACTGCTGGCCCTCGTTCTCGGGGGCGTAGGGGATCCGGGTGCCGACGACGCGGCGCTTGTTGTCGCCGTTGTAGATGGTGTTCGGGGTGATCCGGCGGCCGTCCTGGGTGCGGGAGTCGTTCTGGACGGCCGAGGCGAAGACGAACGGCTTGAAGGTGGAGGCGACCTGGTAGTCGTGCCGGGTCGCGTTGTTCACGTACTGCTTGGTGTAGTCGATGCCGCCGTAGAGGGCGACGACCTTGCCGGTGGCCGGGTCGATGGAGGCCCCGCCGGCCCGGACCACGCGGTCCGCCGGGCGTGCCTGCGGGTCGAGCTTGTCCATCAGCTGCTTCTGGACGGCGTCGACGAAGGCGGTCTGGCGGCGCTTGTCGATGGTGGTGGTGATCCGGTAGCCGCCTTCGGCGAGGGTCTTGTCGTCGAGGATCTTGTGTTCGGCGATGTAGTCCTTGACGGCTTCGACGAGGTAGCCGCGCTGCCCGGAGAGGCCGGCGGCCGCGCGGACCTTGCCGGGCTCGGGGAACTGCACGGCGGTGCGCTCCCCGGCCGTCATCCACTTCTTCTTGACCATGCCGTCGAGCACGTAGTTCCAGCGGGCGACGGCGCGGTCGCGGCTCTGGGGGTGGGAGACGACGTCGAAGGCGCTGGGGGAGTTGAGGAGGGTGGCGAGGTAGGCGCCTTCGGCGGGGGTCAGTTTGTTGACGTCCTTGCCGTAGTAGGCCTGGGAGGCGGCCTGGATGCCGTAGGCGTTGCGGCCGAAGTAACTGGTGTTCAGGTACCCCTCCAGGATGTAGTCCTTCGACTTCTCGCGACCGAGTTTGATCGCGATGAAGAACTCCTTGACCTTCCGTTTGATCGTCTGTTCCTGGCCCAGGTAGTAGTTCTTGACGTACTGCTGGGTGATGGTCGAACCGGACTGCGTGCCCTTGCCGGTCGCCGTGTTCCAGGCGGCGCGGACCATCGCCTTGGGGTCCACCGCCCGTTCGGAGTAGAAGTCCCGGTCCTCTGCGGCCAGTACGGCCTCCTGGACGCCCCGGGGTACCTGCGACAGCGGGACGTTGACGCGGTTGACCTCGCCGTCGCGGGCGAGCTGGGAGCCGTCGGCGTAGAGGTACACGTTGGACTGGGCGGTGGCGGCGGCGTTGGCCGGCGGGATGTCGACCAGCAGGTAGCCGGCGACGAGCGCGCCGCCGATCAGCAGGGCGACCAGCAGCAGGGTGCCGACGACCATGCGCCAGGTGGGCAGGAAGCGGCGCCATCCGGTGCGCCGCGGGCGGGCCTTGGGGCCCTTGCCCCCGTCGGCGGGGCGGGCCGCGGCCGGGCCTGACGGGCCTGCCGGGGGTCGGTCCGGGGTGTCCGGGTCACGAGGGGTCCAGCCCGTTGGTGGTGACTGGTCGCTCATCGCCGGGGCTCCTCGGGGCCGTCTGAAACATCCACATCCGTACCTCATGGTGTCTACCCGATGGCCGGTGATTTGGCTCCGGACGGGCATAAAACGGTCGCGTGGCTCGCCCCTCCGCACTAAGCTCGCGCGCTTTGGCCGACGTGGGAACGATGTGTGGAAACGGAGGGATACGGTGCGTCTGTACATGGCCGTCGCGGCCGGCGGGTTCCGGCGCTACGCCACGTACGGGACGGCGACGGCCGCGGGGGTGTTCACCAACACCGTCTTCGGCTTCATCGTCGCGTACACGTACGTCGCCCTGTGGGACGAGCGCCCCCACCTCGGCGGCTACGACCAGGCCCAGGCCCTCACCTTCGTCTGGGTCAGCCAGTCCCTGCTGGCCGCCGGCTCGCTCATCGGCGGCGGCTTCCAGGAGGAGCTCCAGGAGCGCATCCGTACGGGTGACATCGCCGTCGACCTGTACCGCCCGGCCGACCTCCAGGCGTGGTGGCTCGCGGCCGACCTCGGCCGGGCCGGCTTCCAGCTGCTGGGGCGCGGGGTGCTGCCCCTGCTGGCCGGGGCGTGCGCCTTCACCCTCGCGCTGCCGTCCGATCCGCTGCGCTGGCTGCTGTTCCTGGTGTCGGTCTGCCTCGGGCTGGTGGTCGGGTTCGGGGTGCGGTACCTGCTGGGGCTGGCGGCGTTCTGGCTGCTGGACGGCGCGGGCGTCAACCTGATGGCCACCGTCGTGACCGTCTTCTGCTCCGGGATGCTGCTGCCGCTGACCGTCTTCCCGGGCGGCTTCGGCGAGCTGGTGCGGCTGCTGCCGTGGGCCGCGATGCTCCAGGTCCCGCTGGACGTGCTGCTCGGCACCCACACCGGGGCCGGGGGAGCCGTACGGGCGCTGGGCTTCCAGGCCGCGTGGGCGCTGGCCCTGCTGGGCGCGGGGCGGCTGGTCCAGTCGGCGGCGACGCGGAAGGTGGTGGTCCAGGGTGGCTGAGGCGACGGTGGACCGCCGTACGCGGACGCCCGGGCGCGGGCTGCCGTACGAGGGGACACGGCCCGGCGGCCGGCTCCGCGAGGGGCTGCGCGGCTACGGGCTGATCGCCGGGATGTGGATCCGCTCGACCATGACGTACCGGATGTCGTTCCTGCTGGCCACCTTCGGGAACGCGGCGATCACGGCCCTCGACTTCGTCGCGATCAGCGTCATGTTCTCCCACGTGGACGCGCTGGGCGGCTTCACCCTGCCCGAGATCGCGCTGCTGTACGGGGCCTGCTCGGCCTCCCTGGGCCTGGCGGACCTGCTCCTCGGCAACACCGACCGGGTCGGCGCCCGGATCCGCGACGGCTCCCTCGACACCATGCTCGTGCGCCCCGTCCCGCTGCTCGCCCAGGTCGCCGCGGACCGGTTCGCGCTGCGCCGGCTGGGGCGGATCGTGCAGGGGCTGGGGGTGCTGGGCTGGGCCGTCTCGGTGCTGGACGTGCACTGGACCCCGGCGAAGGTGCTGCTGGTGCCGGTCATGGTGGTGGCCGGGGCGGGCATCTTCGGCGGGGTGCTGGTGGCCGGAGCGGCCTTCCAGTTCCTCGCCGGGGACGCGGCGGAGGTGCAGAACTCCTTCACGTACGGGGGCTGCACCATGCTCCAGTACCCGCCGACGGTGTTCGCGAAGGAGCTGCTGCGCGGGGCGACGTTCGTGGTCCCGCTGGCCTTCGTCAACTGGCTGCCCGCGCTGTACGTGCTGGGCCGGCCCGATCCGCTGGGGCTGCCGGGGTGGGTGGCGTTCCTGAGCCCGCTGGTGGCCTTCGCGGTGTTCCTGCCCGCGTCGCTGGCGTGGCGTGCGGGTGTGCGTTCGTACCGGAGTACGGGGAGTTAGGGGAGCTGGTCGTGGCAGCCGTGTCCGGGGATGCGCTCATTTCGCTGGAGCAGGTGGAGAAGGTCTTCGACGTGCGCCGTCGGACGGGGCTGATGCGCCGGGAGAAACGGCAGGTGCGGGCCGTGGACGGGATCGGCTTCGAGATCGCGCGCGGGGAGGTCGTCGGCTACATCGGGCCCAACGGGGCCGGCAAGTCCACCACCATCAAGATGCTGACCGGGATCCTCACCCCGAGCGGCGGCCGGCTGCGCGTCGCGGGCATCGACCCGGCACGGGAGCGGATGCGGCTCGCGCACCGGATCGGGGTGGTGTTCGGGCAGCGCACGACGCTGTGGTGGGACCTGCCGCTGAAGGACTCGTACGGGCTGATGCGCCGGATGTACCGGATCCCGCCGGCGCGCTTCGCGGAGAACCTGGAGAGGTGCGTCGAGCGGCTGGACCTGGGCGAGCTGCTCGACGTACCGGTACGGCAGCTGTCGCTGGGGCAGCGGATGCGCGGGGACATCGCGGCGGCGCTGCTGCACGATCCGGAGGTGCTCTACCTGGACGAGCCGACGATCGGGCTGGACGTGGTGAGCAAGGCGAAGGTACGGGGCTTCCTGCGGCAGTTGAACGAGGAGCTGGGGACCACGGTGCTGCTCACCACCCACGACCTCCAGGACATCGAGCAGTTGTGCGAGCGGGTGATGGTGATCGACCACGGCCGGCTGATGTACGACGGGGCGCTCGGCGGACTGCACGCCCTGGGGGAGGGCAGCGAGCGGACGCTGGTGGTCGACCTGGAACGGGAGCTCCCGCCGGTGGAGGTGGAGGGGGCCCGGGTGGTGAGGGTGGAAGGGCCGCGGCAGTGGCTGGCGTTCCCGGCGGGGGAGTCGGCGGCGCCGCTGGTGGCGGCGGTGGCGGCCCGGTACCCGCTGCTGGACCTGTCGGTGCGGGATCCGGACATCGAGGACGTGATCGCGCGGATGTACGCGGGGCGGGGGTGAGGGGGTGGGGGTTTGAGGTAGGGGGAAATCAGGGTTCGCCCCGGGGTGGGGCGTCGGGTCTCTGCATAGGGTGGGCCGTATGAGTGACGAGCGGCCGGAGAAGCCGTTGCCGGAGAAGACCTCGCTGGAGAAGAGCTCTTTGGAGAAGGCTCCGCTGGAGAAGAGCTCTTTGGAGGAGGCCGATCCGCCCGCGCTGAGGGCGTCGGACGCCGACCGCGAAAGGGTGGTGGACCGGCTGCGGGACGCCGTCGCCGAGGGCCGGCTCGACATGGAGGAGTTCGAGGAACGGCTGGAGGCGGCGTACAAGTCCCGTACGTACGCGGAACTCGAACCGCTGACCCGCGACCTGCCGGCGGCCGGGTCCGGTCCGTCTGCCGTTCCCCCTTCCCCCGCCTCCTCCCCGTCCTCGTCCTGGCCGGACCGGATCGGCGGTACGGGGACCTCCGCCACGGCCGTCGCCGTCATGTCGGGCTTCCAGCGCAAGGGCCGATGGACCGTGCCCGGACGCTTCAACGCCGTGGCGATCTGGGGCGGCGGCGAGCTGGACCTGCGCGAGGCGGACTTCGCGGAGCGCGAGGTCGTCATCACCTGCGTGGCCGTCATGGGCGGCATCGAGATCACCGTCCCGCCGGGCGTCGAGGTCGACGTACGAGGCATCGGCATCATGGGCGCCTTCGACCAGGGCGAGTCCCAGGACAACCGGCCGGAGCCGGGCGCCCCGCGCGTCGTCGTCAACGGCCTCGCCTTCTGGGGCGGGGTCGCGGTCAAGGTCAAGCAGCCGAAGGGGCCCAAGGGGCCCAAGGGGCCGGACGGGCTGGGCGGGGATACGACCCGCAAGGAGCTCTAGCGGAGCAGCCACAGCTCCTCCGGCGGCGCGCCGGGAACTCCCCGGACCTCCCGGGAGTCGGATGCTATGCAGACAAAACCGGCCATGGGGGAAGGGCAGGAGCGGCACGTGAACAGCAGCACGGGTGAGCGTACGAGGGGCCCGTCGGCCCCGCCACGGGGCGCGTTCGTCTTCAACGCGGCGGACGAGGAGCGGCAGCGCGGTGTCCGCCGGATGAAGGCGACCGCGACGGGGCTGCTGATCCTGGTCGCGCTGGTCTACGTACTGGCCAAGTGCGCGCAGAACGCCTGGGGCGCCGGTGCCTGGGCCGGGTACGTCGCCGCTGCGGCCGAGGCGGGCATGGTGGGCGCGCTCGCGGACTGGTTCGCGGTGACGGCCCTCTTCCGGCGGCCACTGGGCCTGCCCATCCCGCACACCGCGATCATCCCCACCAAGAAGGACCAGCTGGGCGTCACCCTGGGCGAGTTCGTCGGCGAGAACTTCCTGTCGGCGGACGTGGTGCGCGCACGGCTTCACTCCCTCGGCATCGGCGGCCGGCTCGGCGCCTGGCTGGCCGAGCCCGCACACGCCGACCGGGTCACGGCGGAGCTGGCCACCGCGCTGCGCGGAGCCCTGACCGTGCTGCGGGACTCCGACGTACAGGCCGTGGTGGGCGAGGCGATCACGCGGCGGGCGGAGGCGGCGGAGATCGCCCCGGGCATCGGCAAGACCCTGGAACGGGTCGTCGCCGACGGGGGGCACCACCGGGCCGTGGACCTGGTGTGCGCGAAGGCCCACGACTGGCTGGTCACCCACGGGGACTCCGTCATGGACGCGGTCCAGGGCGGAGCCCCCGGCTGGACCCCGCGCTTCGTCGACCGCAAGATCGGCGACCGGGTGTACAAGGAGCTGCTGCGCTTCGTCACGGAGATGCGCGACATGCCGGGCCACCCGGCGCGCGGGGCGGTGGACCGCTTCCTGCGCGACTTCGCGGCGGACCTCCAGTCGGACACGGAGACGCGGGCGCGGGTGGAGCGGCTGAAGTCCGAGATCCTGGCGCGGGACGAGATCCAGGACGTGATCGCCTCGGCGTGGTCCGCGATCCGCACGATGATCATCTCGGCGGCGGAGGACGAGCAGAGCGAGCTGCGGCTGAGGGTCCGCGCGTCCCTGATGTCCCTGGGCGCGCGCCTGGCGACGGACGGGCGGCTGCAGGGGAAGGTGGAGGGCTGGATCGAGGGCGCGGTGGTGTACGTGGTCACCACGTACCGGAGGGAGATCACCTCGCTGATCACGGACACGGTGGCGGCCTGGGACGCCGAACACACCTCCCGCAAGATCGAGGCCCACATCGGCCGCGACCTCCAGTTCATCCGCATCAACGGCACCGTGGTGGGCGCGCTGGCGGGGCTGCTGATCTATACGGTGTCACGGGCGTTGGGGGGGTAGGGGGCGTCCCCGGCCCGTCTGGGGCTGATACCTGCACCAGAGGACCAACAGACCGGCGCGGGAAGCCGATGGGCGCGCCAGATCGCTACACGCTTCTCCCGGTTCGGCGTCCGGCGGCCCTTCCGGCCTCGCAGGCACGTGGGCGCCCCGCCCACCCCCGCAGCACCGTCCAGCCCCGCCGGCGTTCCAGGCGCCCCACCCACCCCTGCGGCACCATCCAGCGGTAGCCGGGGGAGGGTCCGGGGGCGGAGCCCCCAGGGTCTTTCAGCCCCGCCGGCGCTTGAAGCGCGGGTCCGGGCAGCGCCCGGGGAACGGTGGAAGGGCGGGTAGGGGAACAGCCCCGCGCAGCGGCCCACCCGCAACCCCGGCCAGGGGAACGGCCCCGGCCAGGGGGACGGGACACCCCCCGGCGGGACTGGTCAGCCCCGGTCGGCCACGGCCCAGGCCGTCGCGGCGACGACACCGGCGGCCCCGACAACGGCCGGCCACGCCCCGACCTTCTTCGCCAGCGGATGCGCCCCCGCGAAGCCGGCGAGGTACAGCGCTCCCAGCCCGGCCGCCGCGGGCACCCCGCCGCGCTTGTGCCACTCCCGGCCGGCCACGAGCCCGGCGGCGCCGAGGACGACACCGCCCAGCGGCCGCTTCTTGGTCCAGCGGGCCACGGCGTAACCGCCGACCAGCCCTGCCGCCGCCACCGCGGAACTCGGTACCCGAGCCATCTCGAACTCCCTCACACGTCGTGTCTTCCGATGAACTGCTCTGCACACGGCCGGCGCCGGCGCCGGGACCGCAGCCACTCCGTCAAACCTAACGCGGGCGTCTCGACGCCCGCCGGACCCCCACCGCCCCGAGCACGAGCACCGCCCCGCCCACCACGGCGTCCGGCACCGCCTCCCGCACGGTGCGCGGCAACAGCGCGACGACCCCGAGGACGAGGAGGAAGGCGAGCGCGCACCGTCCCGCCGCCAGCAGCAGTCTGTCCGTGTTCACGGGTTGCTCAACGCCCCACCCCGGTCCGCGACACGGACGACGCGGAGGCGATTTGTCGCACACTCGCCGCTTCTGCGCATCACCGGGTGCGGGAACCTGTTGGGCGTAAATTCGGTCTTCCAGCAGGAATCAGCCCCAATCACCCCAGGAGTCGACACAGTGATCTCCTATGGACGCACCGTCCTGGACCTCCAGGACGAACTGGTCGACGCCTACGCCGACGTCTTCTCCGCCGCGCCCTGGAACGAATGCGAAGAAACCATTCGTCAGTTCTCCACCCGCCTCCAGACGGACGTCCGGCGCCCGGGGTTCCGTATGGCCTTCGCGCAGTCCGAGGCCGGCGTCGACGGGTTCGCCACCGGCTGGCTGACGCCGAACCCCTTCCCGCAGCACCGTGCGTACCCCCAGGTCGCCGCCCAGCTCGGACCCGGCCGGGTGCGGGAGCTGCTCGTCGGGGCGCTGGAGGTCGACGAGCTCGCCGTACGGGCCTACGCGCGCGGCCACGGCACCGGCCGGGCCCTGCTCGCGGAGATCACCGAGGACGCCCCGCAGCGGCGGGCCTGGCTGCTGACCTCGCGGCTGGCCACGGACACGGTGGCCACGTACCGCCGTCTGGGCTGGCACGAGGTACCGGCGCTTCCCGGCACCCAGACGGGCGTCGTCGTCTTCCTGTCCCCGAACCACCCTGGCCGCCCCGGCTAGACCGGATGCGCAGCGGGCATGACCGGGCCATGATCGCTCCCGGAAACGTCAAAGTGGCCCGCCGCCAGCTCGGCCTCGCCACCCGCCGCCAGCTCACCGCCACCGCCGGGGTCCCCGACGGCACCGTCACCTCCCGCACCCGCCCCGGCGGCCCCTGGCAACGCCTGCTGCCCCGCGTCTACCTCCTCCAGACGGGCCCGCCCGACCACCGCCAACGCGCCCTGGCCGCAGTCCTGTACGCCGCCGAACCGGCCGGGGACCCGCTCTCCGGCGAGACCGCCGCCCTCACCGGCGCCGCGGCCCTCTCCCTCCTCGGCATCCGCGACACCCCGCCCGCCCCGGCCGACGTACTGATCCGCGCCCCGCGCCGGCTCACCGGCACCCCGGAGGTCCGGCCCCTGACCACCTCCCGCTGGCCGCGCACCATCACGGTCGCGGGCGTCCCCAGCGCCCGCCCGGTCCGCGCCGCCGCCGACTTCGCCGCCCGCCCGGGACCCGAGGCGCACCCCGACCGGGTCCGTTCGGTCCTGGCCCAGGTCGTCCAGGCCGGCTGGTGCCACCCGCACGACCTGCACGCCGAACTCCGTGCCTCCCGCCTCCTGGCCCGCCCCGCCGTCCGCGCCGCGGCGGCGGAACTCCTGGCCGGGGTCCGCTCGGTGGCCGAGGCCCGGGCCCGCGACGTCCTCACCGGCACCGACCTCCCGACCCCGCTGTGGAACGCCCGCCTCTACACCCCGGACGGCACCTTCCTGGCCAGCCCGGACGCCTACTGGCCCGACGAGGGCGTGGCCCTGGAGGTCGACTCGGCGGAGTACCACTACACGCGGGACGCCTGGCAGGCCACCCTCCGCCGGCGCCTGCGCCTGGAGGCCCACGGGATCCTGGTGGTCAGCGCGACCCCGTCGATGATCCGCGACACCCCGACGGAAGTCATCGCGGCCCTCCACACCCTCCTGACCCTGGGCGCCACCCGTCCCACCCCACCCACGGCCACGGCCCGCGGCCACCAACAGCTCACTCTTTTCCCGGGGGTGGGGGATGGCCCTACCGCTACGTGACTAGTTGGTGATGGCGGAGTACGACCACACGTCAGCCGGCATCTCGTGGTGGAGGTTCCACTCGATCGCCATCGGCTTGCTGCCGTTGTGGCGGACGTAGTCGGCGGGCCCGAGCAGCATCCATGCCTGGGGACCGCCGATGTCCGTCTTCTTGAAGCGCCGGACGAAGAGCAGCACGCGTGAACCGTTCTTGACGTGTTCCCGGTACCGAATGCCGGTGGGGGAGCTTTCGGAGGTCTGGTTCTGTGACTCCCAGTGGAAAAGGACCTCGTTCATCGCATAGTCCTTGTACCGGGTCTGCGGGGAGAAGTCCTTCTCATCCTTTTCCAGGGTGATCAGCAGTGCGTCGGTCTGGATGTTCTCGCACCACTTCACGCCCTCTCGGAAGTGCCCCGGCATGAAGCCGCCTATCACCGACTGGCCCAGTGCCGGCAGGATCTCCTCGCGGCTGTACGACGCGTGGACGGACAGCGGTAGCGAGGCATGATCGCCGATCAGGGGCAGCGGCATGTGGTCGGCCCGGTCCAGGCCGTGGGCCAGTACCTGACGCAGCTCGCTGCGGAAGGCCTGTTGGGATTGGAGGGAGTCGAACGCCTCCTGGTAGCTGGAGACGCTGGTGCCGAGCGGCCACAGGGAGAAGAAGAACATGCGGGCGTAGGCCTGCCCGAGTTCATCGAGAGCCGCGTACTTGGGGGCGTTGTCCCCGAGTAGTGCGGTGTATGCCTGTACCCGAGCCTGATCGTCTACGTGGAGGAAGGCAGGGACGCGCTTGAGTAGGGCGTCCTCGCCCTCCGGTGCCGGCGTGGTCAGGAGTCCGGACCTCCGTAGCAACCCCGTCCACGAGTTCCCGTTCCCTCGGTAGATCTCCTTGATCTCCCGACCGCTCTCCTTGAGATAGGCGGAGATATTTGCCTCGCCGTACGCGGCGACTTCCCGGGCGAGCTGTTTCACGTTGACGTTGATCTGGTTGCGGATGTTGGCAAGGATGTTTTCCTTGGCCTTCGACTCAAGGAGGATCTGGCAGCCGGACGGCAACTGCGGAAAGTCTCGCTCGATGCTGCTGATCAGTCGGTTCCTGGTCAAATTGGTGAGCGCGCGGAACTGTTCCTCGAAGCGGAACTCCTTGCGGTGCTGACCAATGAAGTCGAGGACCGTCAAGACCGGCTTGTTCTCGCTGCGACGCAAACCTCGCCCCAACTGCTGCAAGAAGACGGTGGCACTGGACGTCGGGCGGAGCAGCAGCAAGGTATCGACATCGGGGACGTCGAGCCCCTCGTTGAAGAGGTCGACGGAGAAGATGATGTTCAGCTTCCCCGCTCGAAGGTCATCGAGTGCGGCCTTGCGAAGGGGGCGCGGAGTCTCGCCCGACAGTGCGACCGCCTGGAATCCGGCCTGGTTGAAGAAGTCAGCCATGAACTCTGCGTGGGCGACGGAGACGCAGAATCCGAGGGCGCGCATGGCCTCAGGTGCTGTGTGCTTCTCCTGGAGTGCCCGAACGACCAGCCGGGCTCGCTCGTTGTTGCCGGTGAACACGCTGCTGAGGGCGGAGGCGTCGTAGTCCCCGCGCTTCCATGCCACGGCACTCATGTCGGTGTTGTCGCTGATGCCGAAGTAATGGAAGGGGCAGAGGAGATCGTTCTCAAGGGCTTCCCACAGCCTCATCTCCGCAGCGATCCGCCCATCGAAGAACTCGTCCTGGATGGTGAGGCCGTCCATCCGCTCCGGCGTTGCCGTCAGGCCCAGAAGTTCGAGGGGCCTGAAGTGTTCGATGATCCTGCGATAGGTGGGCGAGGTGCCGTGGTGAAATTCGTCGATGACGATGACGTCGAAATGGGCGGCCGGGAGTCGTTCCAGTATGCGCTCGTTCAATGACTGCACACTGGCAAAGACGTGGTTCCATTCCTTTGGGATCTCACCGCTGTACAACAACTCGCCGAAGTCTGCGTCATTGAGGATGTTTTGATATGTGCGGAGAGACTGGTCGAGTATCTCCTTACGGTGTGCGACGAAAAGGAGGCGCAGCTTGCGGCCCAGTTTGAGCTGTAGCTTATTGAAATCGAGAGCCGCCATTACGGTCTTTCCGGTGCCAGTGGCGGCAACCAGCAGATTGCGATGGCGGTCGTGCACCGCACGCTCCACCTCAAGGCGCTCCAGCATGTCGCGCTGGTGCGGGAACGGGTGTACCTCCAGGCCGGACAGGCTGATCGCCCGCGCGGCATTGATGCCACCCGAGCTGCCTGCGATCTTCAGGGCTTCGTCCAGTCGCTGGGCGTCGCGATCAGGGTCGTACGACTCGAAGGCGCGCTCACTCCAGTACGCATCAAAAGTGGCCTCGAACTTGCGCAACACGTCCGGGGTTGCAATCCCGGAGAGGCGGACGTTCCATTCCAGGCCGTCCAGCAGCGCCGCTTTGGAAAGGTTCGAACTGCCGACGTAGGCGGTGTCGAAGCGTGAGTGGCGGCGGAAGAGCCAAGCCTTGGCGTGGAGGCGCGTCGACCGTAGCTCGTAGTTGATCTTCACTTCGGCGTTGAACTCCCGGACCAGCCGGTCCAGGGCGCGGCGCTCGGTAGCCCCGATGTACGTGGTGGTGATCACGCGGATGGGGACGCCGCGGGCGGCTGCCGCCTTCAAGGGCTTTTCGAGGATGCGAAGCCCTGTCCACTTCACGAAGGCGCACAGGAGGTCGATCCGGTCTGCCGTGGCGAGCTCTGCGCGCAGCTCGGCTCCGAGGCTCGGGTCCTCCGGGGAGTTGGTGATGAGCGCCGTGTCGGAGAAGGGGGTTGAAGGGCGGACGACGTGGGGAGCCGCAGCCCCAGAAGGCGCCACCGTTGCCGGCTCCGTCACGGCGAGCAGCTGACGTGGCCCGTTGGCGATGGGGCCGACCCACTCCTGAGCGCCCTCGTAGGCGCTCAGGGAGTGGAGGATTTCATTCGCCGCGCGGACCTGCTCACCAGGGGGCAGCCTCTTCAACACCTCGCCGACGGCGTGGGCCACGTGCCGAGTCAGAACGTGCTGCGATGAGTCCACGCTCACTTGGCCGTCTATCACGACGGCTCCAGTGGCAATGAGCTCCTTGAGCTGTTCTTCCAACGCAGTCGTGATCAGCGTTTCATGCACGCCG
Organism: Streptomyces sp. NPDC037421; assembly: GCF_055602105.1. Taxonomy (NCBI): domain Bacteria; kingdom Bacillati; phylum Actinomycetota; class Actinomycetes; order Kitasatosporales; family Streptomycetaceae; genus Streptomyces; species Streptomyces sp. NPDC037421. Next base: position 9,180 of record NZ_JBVJWV010000023.1, on the reverse strand, counting down.
ATCACTGGCTTCGGCCCACTCGGGCGCACATCTGAAGACACGGAACCCCCCACTCGTAAATGGATCATCGGCACGTCGGTTGTAGCAAGGGTGGCCGACGGTAGCTGCCGAAATACGATGTGCTGATGGCCTATGAGGGGATTTTCCGGTCAAATGTTGGCTGGTTCAGGTCAGAGGTTCGCCCCGTGGCACTCCGCGTACGGCTTGCCCGAGGTGCACCAGCAGGGGGCCGTGGGGGTGGGGGGCCAGGGGGTGGCTTTGCCTCGGGCGGCCAGGGTGGTGGCGTATTCCGGGAGGAGGGCCGGGGAGGCCGGGGAGGTTTTCTCCGAGGCCGCGAAGGCTTCGTACGAGGGGACGCTGCCCGTCACGATGCCGAGGTTCGTGGTGCCCGAGGCGGCCAGGGCGCGGAGGGAGGATTCCACCGCCGTGAGGTGGGCCTCCCGGGTGGGGTACTCCGCCGCGAGGGTGGGGTACGAGGTGAGGAGTTCGGCCAGTTCGCGCGCCGGCCAGTGCAGGATCGCCACCGGGAAGGGGCGGGACAGGGCGGCGCGGCGGTCGCCGAGTTCGGCGCGCAGGCGGGCGATCTCGGCGCGGAGTTCGGCCGGGTCGTTGGAGCCCAGGGCCCAGATGCGCTTCGGGTCGTGGAGTTCGTCCAGCGGGATCGGCCCGATGTGGCGGGTGTCGGCGACCATGTCCCAGTCGTCGTGGGGGAGGGCGAGGAGCCGGCGGACGCGGTGGCGGCCCGTCAGGAGTGCGGTGGTGGCGTGGGTGAGGGGGGTGTCCTCCGAGGTGAGGAGGGTCGCCGCCTCGGTGAAGCACTCGTGTGAGGCTTCCAGTTCGTCGTGCGATTCCAGGGCTTCGGCGATGACTTCCCAGGGGGCCGGGTCCGTGGGCGCTGCGGCGCGGATGCCCGAGATGAGGGCGCGGGCCTCGGCCTCGTGGCCGTACTCCCACAGGTTCGCGGCCTGGCGGGCCTTGATCAGGTGGGGGTTGGCGGGGGAGGCGGAGAGGAGTTGGTCGTACAGGGCGCTCGCGCGCTCCCGGGAGTCGGCCAGTTCGAGGTGGGCCGCGGCCTGGAGGAGCAAGGGCTCCTGGTCCTCGGGGTAGCGGGTCGCCGTGCGGATCAGGCGCTCGGCTTCGGCGATGTGCTCGGCAGGCGTGTCGGGGCGCATGGTTCACACGGTACTGCTGCTGGTCAGTTGCGGGGGGAGGTCTTAGGGTGCCCGGCGTGCGGGATCGCGTGCGGGTGGTGGTGCAGGGGGGCGGCCGGCCGGTGGGGCGGGCCGGTTTCGCGCGGTTGCTGTGGGTGGGGGCCGAGGCGCTCACCACGCTGGGTGTGGTCGTGGCGCTGCTGGTCGTGCACCAGGTGTGGTGGACCAACCGGCAGGCCGCGGCCGCCGCGCAGGAGCAGGTCCAGGCATTGGAGGAGGGGTGGGCCCGTTCCGATTCCGGGGCCCGTTCTGATTCCGGTGGGGATGTGGGTGGGGGCGGGGGTGGGGATCCGGTGGTTGTCGAGGGGGGTTCCAGTGGTCCTCCGGCATCGCGTGCTCCGGGGACGGGTGGGGTGGCGTCGCCCTCGCCCGGGAAGCCCGATCCGGGGAAGGGGCCGGCGGCCCGGGTCCCGGCGCGCGACGAGGCGTACGCCGTGCTGCGGATTCCGCGGCTCGGGCTCGCCGTGCCCGTCGCGGAGGGGGTCGACAAGCGGGCCGTGCTGGACAAGGGGTACGCCGGCCACTACCCGGGGAGCGCGCAGCCCGGTGCGGAGGGGAACTTCGCGCTCGCCGGGCACCGGAACACGCACGGGGAGCCGTTCCGGTACCTGAACCGGCTGCGGGACGGGGACGAGGTGTTCGTCGACGTGCGGGGGCGGCGGTACGTGTACGTGGTGGGGAAGGTGCTGGCGGAGACGAGCCCGGGGGACGTGGGGGTCATCGCGCCGGTGCCGCGGAGCGGGGTGAAGCCCGGGTACGGGTACGAGGTGGTGGGGTCGTACATCACGTTGACCACGTGCACGCCCGAGTACACCTCCAAGTACCGGCTGGTGGTGTGGGGGGCTCTCAAGACCGTTGTCAGTGCGGACCGTTAGTATCGGTCGTGAGTTCGTCATTCGATGAGGATTCGAGGAGGGGGTGGGGATGGTGTTCGAGCGGCTCGTTCGTGCGCGGTCTTCCGTCGTGTCCTCCGCCTTGTCGTCCTCGCGAGCGGCGCAGCTGCTCGTCGCCCTGCTCCTGCTCGGCGGGTTCCTCGGGCTGGTGTCCGGGGAGGCCGGGCTGGCCGCCGGTGTGGTCGTCCTGGCCGCTGCCGTCGCCGTCGGGGCCGCCGTGCTGGCCGCGTGCCTCGTACGGCCCGTGCCGCCGCACCGAATACGTACCGCGATCCGTGATCGCGAGCAGCGCACGGCGTTCCTGCCGCAGCGCGATCCCGACGCCTCGGGCCGGTCTCGGCCCAGGGCACCCGGCCGTCTGGTCATGACGGCCGCGTAGGGGCGCGCAGTGCCTCCTGCCTTCTGCTGATCCATCGCTGTTGTCGCCCCTCGCGGGTCGTCACGCCGAAGCGCATTTCCTTCGACGTTCGACGAGACCCCTGGAGGGCCCGCGTGTCCGTTTTCGCTGATCTTGTTGTCGAGCTGGGCCGGCTTCTGGAGCCGGTGCTGGCCGAGTCCGCGACCGCTGCCGCGATCGTGCTGTTCACCGTTCTGGTACGGCTGGCGCTGCACCCGCTGGGGCGTGCCGCGTTCCGTGCGGCGACCCCGGCTGCCGGCTGCCTGCCCATGCTGTTGCAGCTGCCGGTGTTCTACCTGATGTACCAGGCGTTTTCCTCGGGCGGTGAGCTGCTGGGGCACCGGCTGTTCGCCGCGCCGCTCGGCGCCCGCTGGACGGGGGCGCTGGAGGAGGGCGGCCTGTTCGGGGCGCAGGGGCTGGTGTTCCTCGGGCTGTTCGCGGCGATCGCGGTGGTGGCCGCCTGGAGTGCGGTGCGGGGGCGGCGTGCCGCCGCGGCCGCGCCGGCGCCTGTCATGCCCGCTGGGAAGGGCAAGGGTGCGCAGCCCGCGCTGAGTGCCGAGCAGGTGGCGGCGATGCGGAAGCTGGGCGGCGTACTGCCCCTGCTGTCGTTCGGGACGCTGGTCACGGCGGCCGTGGTCCCGCTGGCCGCCGGGCTCTACCTGCTGACCACCACCGCCTGGTCGGTGGGGGAGCGGGCGTGGCTCCAGTACCGCAAGGACGGAGCAGCGCGTTCCAGTCTGTGAACAGGGTCTTGCGGATTGGTCGGACATCTTGGAGGATCGACCAATCCTCCGATGGCCGCAACCCATCGGCCGGCCCGTGCCATGCCCGTTCCACCGGCATGCCCATGGGTCGACCATCCACGACCACGGGAGAATGCCCATGAAGCTGCTGCGTGTCGGACCCGTAGGGTCGGAGCGCCCCGCGCTGCTCGACCAGGACGGGACCCTGCGGGACCTGTCCGGCCTGATCACGGATGTGGACGGCGCCCTGCTGTCCGACGAGTCCGTGCTGTCCCGGGTACGGGAGGCCGCGGCGGGCGGCGAGCTGCCGGTGCTGGACGCCGAGGGGCTGCGGATCGGCTCCGCGGTCGGCCGGATCGGCAAGGTCGTGGGCATCGGGCTGAACTACTTCGGGCACGCGGCCGAGATCGGTGCCGAGCCGCCGGCCGAGCCGATCCTGTTCCTGAAGGCCGCGGACACCGTGGTCGGCCCCGACGACACCGTGCTCATCCCGCGCGGCAGCGTGAAGACCGACTGGGAGGCCGAGCTCGGCGTCGTCATCGGCAGCACCGCCCGCTACCTGGGCTCCGCCGAGGAGGGCCTCGCGCACGTCGGCGGCTACACGCTGGTCAACGACGTCTCGGAGCGCGAGTTCCAGATCGAGCGCGGCGGCACCTGGGACAAGGGCAAGAACTGCGAGACGTTCACCCCGCTCGGTCCGTGGCTGGTCACGGCCGACGAGATCCCGGACCCTCAGGTGCTCGGGGTCAAGCTGTGGGTCAACGGTGAGCTCAAGCAGGACGGGAACACGTCGGACCAGATCTTCCCGGTCGGCGAGGTCGTGCGGTACCTGAGCCAGTTCATGACCCTGTACCCGGGTGACGTCATCGTCACCGGCACCCCGGCCGGCGTGGCCATGGGCCAGCCGGAGCCGAAGCCGTACCTGCGGGCCGGTGACGTGGTGGAGCTGGAGATCGAGAAGCTCGGCCGGCAGCGCCAGGAGTTCAAGAGCGCGTAGGGCGTGAGTGCGGGGAGGGGCGGGCTGCCGGTGGCGGCCCGCCCCTCCCCGTGCGTGTGGCGGTTCCGGTCAGCCCTCGTCCGAGGCGCGGCGGCGGCGGTTGGCGAACACCAGGCCGGCGCCGGCGGCGAGCGCGGCGGCGCCGGTGCCGGCGATCCACGTCTCCGAGCCGGCGCCCGTGCTGGCGAGCGGGCCGGAGCCGGAGCCGCCCGCCGGGGTGACGTTGCCGTTGCCGGTCGTGCCCTTGGCGACGGCCGGCTGGACCCCGCCGGTGCTGCCGGTGCCGGTGCCGGTGCCGGTGGTGCCGCCCGTGTTGCCCGTGTTGCCCGAGCCGCCGGTGTTGCCGGCGGCCTGGTCCTTGGCCCGCGCCACGTGCTGGCCGGTCTTCAGGAACGCGGCGCGGTCCTCGGGGGTGCCCTTGAGCGCGGCGAGGGCGGCCTTCTTCAGCTCCGGGCCGGCGTTGTTGACCATCTTCGAGATCAGGACCTGGTTGTCGTCGTCGCGCAGCACGTGCTGCTCGGTCTTGACGAACTCGCGCAGCTGCTCCGGGGTCGCGTTGCCCTCCAGGAGTTTGATGATCCCCTCCTTCAGGCCCGGTCCCGCGCCGTTCAGCATCGAGAACAGCGCGACCCGGTCGTCCACGGCGCGGATCTTGTGCTGGCCGGTGGCGACGAACTCGCGGATCTGCTCGCGCGTGCCGTTGCTCAGCAGGTCGTTGACGGCCTGGGTGATGCCCCTGCCGGCGCCGTTGAGCATGCGCAGCATCTCGACGCGGTCGTCCTCGAGGCGGGCCACGTGCTGGCCCTCCCTCAGGAACGCGTCGAAGGCTTCCTTGGTGTCCTTGAGCAGGGCCTCCTTGGCCGCGGCCTTGACGGCCTTCCCGCCGGCGTAGTGGATCTGGGAGATCCGGACGTAGTCGTCGATGTGCTGCTGCACGGCCCGCTCGACCGTCAGGAAGTGCCGCATGGCGGCGGCGTCGCCCTTGAGCGCCTTCGCGGCGGCCTCCCGTACGCCGGGACCGCTCGCCGGGTCGTTCAGGATCCCCTGGATCTCGGCCCGGTCCTCGGCAGGGGTCTTCGCCGGGGTCGTTGCCGGAGTCGTCGCCGGGGTCTCCGCGGGCTTCGCGGCCTGGTCGGGCGCGGTCGGCGACGACGGGGCTGCCGCCGACGCGGCATCAGCGGCGAAGGCGGGCGAGGAGAGCAGGACAGCCGGGGCGATCGCGGCGGTGGCCACGACGGACGCGATCCGGGGCAGCTTCACAGGCAGGGTTTCCATTCTTCACACGTGTGATGATCGGCAGCCTGTGCAGGATAGATCGCAATTCGGTGCGCTATGCATCGATTTTCCGACAAAGTGCGGTCACGCCGGACGGATCACACGTCCACCGCCACCCCCTCGCGGGAGGACCTGCGGGCCGCCTCCAGTACCGCCAGGCAGCGGGCCGCCTCCTCGGCGGTGACCGGCGCGGGGCCGCCCGTACGCAGGGCCGACGCGACCGCCGCGTAGTACGCGGGGTAGTCGCCCGGGGCCGTGGGCACCGGGATGCCGCCGCCCGTGAGCGGGGATTCGCCGGAGCCCAGCCGGCCCCACAGGTGCTCGGGCTCCTCGCCCCAGGGCTGCCCGTCGGGGCCGCCCGGCCGCAGGCCCTCGCGCAGGGCGGCCTCCTGCGGGTCCAGGCCGTACTTGACGTAGCCGGCGCGCGAGCCGAGTACGCGGAACCGCGGGCCGAGCTGGGCCGCGGTCGCGCTGACGTAGAGGTGGGAGCGGACGCCGTTGGCATGCGTGATCGCGATGAACGTGTCGTCGTCGGCCTCGGCGCCCGGGCGGCGCACGTCGGTCTCCGCGTAGACCCGTACCGCCGGACCGAAGAGCACCAGCGCCTGGTCCACGACGTGGCTGCCGAGGTCGTACAGCAGGCCGCCGATCTCCTCCGGGGCTCCGGACTCCCGCCAGCCGCCCTTGAGCTGCGGACGCCAGCGCTCGTAGCGGGACTCGAAGCGCTGGACCTCGCCGAGCTCGCCGTCGGCGAGGAGGCGGCGCAGGGTGAGGAAGTCGTTGTCCCAGCGGCGGTTCTGGAAGACGGAGAGGAAGGTCCCGGTGCGCTCCGCGAGCGCGGCCAGTCCGTACGCCTCGGCGGCGGTGGCGGCCAGCGGCTTGTCCACGACCACGGGAATGCCGGCGGTGAGGGCGGCGGTGGCGAAGGGGACGTGGGTCTTGTTGGGGGAGGCGACGACGACCAGGTCGGGGGCGTCCGGCCGCTGCCACAGCTCGTCGGCGGAGGCGGCGATGCGGACGTCGGGGTAGGCCTCGCGCGCCTGGGCCTGCCGGCCGGGGTCGGAGGTGACGACGGTGTCGAGGAGGAGGCCCCCGGTCGCGGACACCAGCGGGGCGTGGAAGACGGAGCCGGCGAGTCCGTAGCCGATGAGTGCGACGCGCAGCGGGGAGGAGGCGGAGGGGGAGGCGTTCATGGGACCACTTTGGCAACAGCGTTGCGTAAGTGCAAGGAGGGTGGACAATGGGCTGGTGAACAGGGGTAACGGGGATGGTGAGGGCGGTGGCGGCCGCGGTGTCGGGGTGAACCTGCCGGCGCTGCGCGGGCACAACGAGGCGCTGCTGCTGGACCTGCTGCGCGCCGCGGGCGCGCCCGGGCTGGGCCGCGCGGAACTCGCCGCCCGTACGGGACTCACCCCGCAGGCCGTCAGCAAGATCACCGCCCGGCTCGCGGCGGAGGGGCTGGTGGCCGAGGCCGGCCGCGGCGCCTCGACCGGCGGCAAGCCGCGCACCCTGCTGCGGCTGGTGCCCGGGGCCCGGCACGCAGTCGGGGTGCACCTGGACCGCGACGAGCTGAGCGCGGTCCGCGTCGACCTGGCGGGCGGCGTGCTCGCGCGGTGGAGCGGGCCGCTGGACTTCGGGGCCGGCCCCGAACCGGTGGTGGATTGCGTCGTACGAGCGGTCGCGCGGGTTTCCGGTGAGGCGGGGGCGGGGCCGCCGCTGCTCGGGGTGGGCGCCGCCGCGCCGGGCCCGCTGGACTGGCGCAGCGGGGTGCTCGGGAGGGTGACGGGGTTCCCGGACTGGGCGGGGTATCCGTTGCGGGAGGTACTGGCGGGGCGGCTGGGGCTGCCCGTGGTGCTGGACAAGGACACCAACGCCGGGGTCGCGGCGGGGGCTCCGGCCGGGCCCGGCTCGGGCACCACGGTGTACCTCCACGTCGGCACCGGACTCGGGGCCGGGCTGCGGCTCGACGGGGCGGTGCACCGGGGGGCGCGCTCGGCGGCGGGGGAGTTCGGCCACCAGGTGCTCCGGCTGGACGGCCCGCCGTGCCGGTGCGGGGGGCGCGGCTGCCTGGAGGTGCTCTGCCTGGCGGCGGTGGCCCGGGGAGACCTGGCGGAGGCGGCGCGGATCCTGGGGGAGGGGGCGGCGAACCTGGCCGCGCTGCTGGACGTGGACAGGATCCTGCTCGGTGGCCGGGTGGTGGACGCGGACCCGGAGCCCTTCGTGGCCGGGGTCCGCTCGGCGCTGGCGTCCCGCGTCCTGCTGGAGCACCCCCCGTCGGTCACGCGCTCCCCGGCCGGCGTCGCGGAGGGCGCGGCGGCCCTGGTCCGGGGCCGGGTGTTCGGCTGGACCTGACCTCTGCCCTTGCCCTGGCCGGGCGGGGTGGGGGCGGGCCGTTCCCCTGGCCGGGGGTGCGGGGGCCGGGCGGGGCCGGGCGGGACCGGGCGGGGCCGGGCGGGGCTGGTGGGATGCCGGTGGGCGGGGTCAATGGGGTGCGGCGGGGTGGGCCGCTGCGCGGGGCGAGGTCCCCTGCCCGCCCTTCCACCGTTCCTCGGGGCTCCGCCCCGAATCCCGCGCCTCAAACGCCGGCGGGGCTGGGTCGGCGTCGGCGGGGCGGGGTGCGTTTGACCCCGGCCGCCGTTTGGGCGTAAACCGGCAGGGCTCGGGCGTGGGGTGCGGGCCCGGGGGCGGGGGGTCGTGGCAGGGTGCGGGCACGGGGCGGGGCGATTGTCGCCTCGTCCGATCATCGTTCCGTTCATGGTTCCGTCCGGCGAGCAGCAAAGGGTCTTCCATGCGACTGCGCAACGTCCGCGACGCCCTTGCCCTCACCGCCCTCCTGCTCGCCCTCGGCACCCCCACCGCCGCCACCGCCGACATCGGCAACGGCGGCGGTGCCCGCCCCGCCCCCGCGCTGCCCTCCCGCGCCCACGCCACCTGCGGCGACGGCAAGGCCACCGCGTTCCCCATCGGGGCGCGGATCCGGGGCGGGCCGGCGGTCTACCGGGCCGGTGCCGGGCCGCAGAGCTGGCTGCTGGACCTGACCAACACCACGAGCGGCACCTGCACGGCCATCCACCCCGTGGTCGTCTTCACCGACGCCGCCCGGGCCCTGCGCCCCGCCCACCTCCGGATGGAGTTCGAAGCGCCCGGCGGCCCCTACCCCGTCACCCTGGAGCGCTCGGACCGCGACGAGATCATCGCCGTGTTCGACGGCGGGAGCCGGTTCTCCGGCTTCTCCGTCCCGGCCGGGGGTTCGGCCACCGTCAAGGTGCGGCTGGCCTTCGCCCCCGACGCTCCGCTCGGCGAGGTCGTCGCCGACGCCGCGCTGGTCCAGCGCAAGGCCGACGACGGCGAGTGGGTCGGCGAGGCCGGCGGGTACCGCTTCTCGGTGCAGGGGCCGCAGGACCCGGCCGAGGCGGGCTCGCTCGCGCACACCGGCCCCCGGGAGTGGGCCTACGGCGGCGCGGCCGTCGCCGCCCTCGCCGCCGGGGGCGGGCTGCTGCTCGGGGCCCGGAGGATGAGGACGCCCTCCTAGGCCCTGTCCGGGCGATCTTCGCGGGCCCGCGGGGTCTGGCACGGCACCTCGCCGCGTTGTCGGAGCGCGCGAGTACGGCCGAGTACGAGCTGCGCTCCTCCGCCTTGCGATGCACCGCACCAGACCCCGCGG